>JBBSUU010000212.1:0-5745 GCA_038234115.1 Mycobacteriales bacterium | reverse complement strand
TGCTCTGGCGTGCACAGGTAGAGCAGAAGCGGCACTGTCACCGTGCCGGTGGTGCGATCGCTGGACACCAGGTAGGTCATGCCGGAGGCGCTCGGGGCCGGCACCGACTCCCCCAGTGCTGCCTCGGCGGCTGCTCCCTCGGCCGCCACGGATGCTGCGTTCTCCGAAGCTGCGGCGGCCTCCGAAGCGGACGCAGCTGCTTCCGAGGCCGCCGCAGCTTCGGCTGCCGAAACAGAGGAGGCAGAGGAAGCAGAGGAAGCCGATGACTCCGACGCCACCGACGCCACCGAAGACTCGGAAGACACTGACGAAACCGAGGCCACCGATGACTCGGATGCGGCAGAGGAAGCGGAGGAAGCGGAGGAAGCGGAGGAAACCGACGCCACTGATTTGGTGAGAGAGGAATAAGCCGGCGCATCCACTGCGGCCGCCCCGGCCGTGGTCTTGCTGCCACCGAGGAAGAAGGCAGCGGCGGCAATCACGACGACAGCACCGGCGGCGATGAGGACCTGAACCAGATTGGAGGCGCCGCGGTCGGGCGCACTCACCAGTCCCACCACCTGCTCGTGCTGATGTTGTTCGTTCATTACCCGCCCCAATCTCGCGCCACCCGATACTGCCCGACTCACCCTAACGGGAGCCATCCATCCGTAAACGTCGAATACCTGATATTGGCGCCGCGCCACGCGAATGGGCGCCTCTGAAACCGAAAAGGGCCGTCGCAGATAACACTTAAGGGTCTTTTATCAGGCCTGATCGTCTTGAGCCCACCCGCCCACAGCGACCATGCGTATTCTGGAGTTTTAGAAGGGAGAGTCCATGTCATATTTGCTGATAGCGATACTGATCACGGTTTTGGTCGTCGGTCTGGCGTGGCGTGGCCTCGGCTCGCAGGGCGAGGGGCCGGGCGGTGGCGGTGGGGGCGGTTCGCCGAGGCCTCGGCCACGCCCCAGGCCCACCAGGCCGACAGCACCGGACGACGACGCTGAGTTTCTCAACGAAATTGACCGGAAGCTGCGAGGCGGCGAAGACAAAAGCCAGTAACCAGCATCGAAAGCAGTAATAGAAAGGCCCCGCCGATGGCGGGGCCTTTTTACTACGAACGGCCACTTCGGCCGCCCAGTTCAGCGAAGTTTCAGTGCCGCTCAGTTCAGACCGGCGTAGGAATGCAGGCCGGCGATCACGATATTGATGAAGAACAGGTTGAACACGATGGACACCAACCCGACCACCGAAACCCAGGCCGCCTTCGGGCCACGCCATCCGGCGGTCGCTCTGGCATGCAGATACCCGGCGTAGAGCACCCAGGTGACGAAGGCGCAGATTTCCTTGGGATCCCAGCCCCAATAACGTCCCCAGGCGACCTCGGCCCACAGTGCGCCGGTGATGACGGCGAAGGTGAAGAGTGGGAAGCCAAGGATGGCCGTCCGGTAGGCGATGCGGTCCAGGGTGGCCAATTCCGGCAGCTTGGCACCGAACTTTCCGGTGGCCCCTTTTCGCTCATACCGGTTGCGCGCCAGGTACAGGACGGAGGCGATACCGCTGAACATCAGGATGCCGCTGGACAGCGACACCGTGGTGACGTGGATCCACTTCCAGTAGGAGTTCAGTGCGGGCTGCAGTTCGGCGGCCTCGGTGTGCAAGATGGCCCCGGCGATGTACATCAAGATGATCACCGGCACCATCACAAAGACACCGATTGGCAACGATTTCTGGCGCAGCTTCACGAACAACCAGGCACCCACGACGGTGGCGCAGATCAACGAGGTGAACTCGTACATGTTGCCAAGTGGCATCCGCCCGGCGGCCATTCCGCGGGTCACGATGGAACCGACGTGGACCAAGAACCCGAGCACCGTGACTATCAGCGCGATATGGCCGAAACGTTCGCCCCACGGCGCCTTTTCGGGGGCTGTGACATGTCCGATCGACTGTGCCGTCGGGACGATGGGGCGGCCGGAACTGGTGCCGTCGCTGGTGAACACACCGGCCGACACGAGTTCCCGCTCTTCGACATTTGCCTTGCGAGTGCGGGCGGAGGAGAACTCCACCGCCGCGCAGATCAGGGCGACGGTATAACCGGCCGCGGCCGCTCCGAACAGTTGGTCGGAGATGGTCGCAAGGGAGGTATCAATTGCCATGCGCTATCGGGGCCTTCCAGAGAATTTTGGTACTGCGGGTGAAACGGTTGCCAGTGCTACCAGCGAGGTGAACTCCTCGCCATATCCTGCCTGGTCGGTGCGTGCCAAGCCACCCACCTGCACGACGGTACGGGATTGGTTCCCGGCAGTCGTATTGCCGGCGGTGTTACTTCCGGCAGCGGTACTGGATGAACTACCGGGGATAACCCGGAACCAGACGCGGCGACGCTTGATGGTGAGCGACATCATCAGGCCGATCAACATCGTGATGGCGAAGAACAGTGCATATCCCTGCGCCGGATCGTAGGACGTCTGAATCGAGACGGTCTGATTGAAGCCGACAAACTGGACGACGGTGCCGTCACCATCCACCACCATCGATTCACCGACCATCAAATTTTTCCGATTCAGCTTCTCCAGCTTTCCACTGTCGACCTGCTTCTGGTCAATGCCGAAGACGGACTGCGAGCCGTTCTGCAATCCGAGATCGCCACGGTAGATCTGGATCGCCACCCCGGGATTGTCCGGCGCGGGAAAGCTGGAGGTCATCAGATCGCCGTGGGCCATGCTCGCGGTCGGCGCGAAGATACCGACGATGGCCAATTGGTGTTGGTAGATGTCCTCGCCCGTGTAGCCGGGTGGGCTGACCACCTTGATCGCACCTTCGGCGGTGAGATTGCCGTCGGTGACGTTGAACGGCTGCTCGTAGGTTCGAACCTCACCATTGGGGAAGGTGACCTTGAAAATGGGGCTGAAGCCGTGGCCGATCAAATAGACGCGCTCACCGTCCAACCGCAGCGGCTCGTTGACCTGCAGATCGTAGGTCTTGGTGGCAGACCCTGGCTCTGCGGTGTAGGACAGGTGGGCAATGAAATCGGTGGCGATGCCGGCCTGGGTGTAGTTGGCCTCGAATTGGTCCACCTTCAGGCAGAACCCGGCCATGTTGGTGCCGTCGACCAACAGACCTGGTCGGAAGTTGTCATAGGCGGCCGGCGAGCCGGAGCAGATGCCGGCCGAATCCTGGCCGGCAATGACGATCGCGCTGCCTTCAAAACCCACCATTTTGCCGACGGCCACCGCTCCCAGAATGCCCAGCAGGGACACATGGAAGACCAAGTTGCCCACTTCGCGCCAGTAACCTTTTTCGGCGCTGACGGTGATGGTCCCGGAATCCTCTTCGCGCTGCGTGCTGCGCCAGCCGCGCAGACCCCGCTGGACGTCATCTGCAATCTGCTTCGGGCTGCGTTCATCTACCAGTTCCAACTGGTCGTGATGTGGCAGCCGAGCCAAATTACGCGGCGTCGCAACGGGTTTGCTGCGGATCTGGCCGACGAACTCCCAGCTGCGAGGGACCAGGCAACCGATCAGCGAGATGAAGAGCAGCAGGTAGATGGCGGCGTACCACGGCGAGGCGAAGACCTCGAAGAAACCGAGCCGGTTCAACACCGGCCCCAGACCGGGGTGGTCCAAAATGTACTGGGCAGTCTTTGCTTGGTTGAGATTCCACTGCGGCAGCAGCGCCCCTGGAAGGGAGGCAAGTGCAAGCAGGAACAGCAACATCAGCGCAATCCGCATGCTGGTCAGTTGCCGCCAGATATTGCGCAGGAAGGCAATCAGGCTGCCGACCGGACCCGCCTTTTTGAAGCTGGGTTCGGTCGTACCCGGTTCCAGGGTGTCGCTTCGCAGGTGGGTGTCGTCGCGGCGGCTCACAGTAGTACTCCTCCGCCGCCGGAGACGGCATATTGCAGGCGGGCCATCAGCTCGGTCCAGAGACCGCTGACCATCAGCGCGCCCAGAACGATGAGTAGCGAAGCCCCGATCACCTGGATCGTGCGGGAGTTCCGCTTCAGGAACGAGAGAGCGGTGCCGGCCCAGCTGAAACCAAGTGCCAGCAGGATGAACGGGATCCCCAGTCCGGCGCAGTAGAACAGCACCAGGAACAGTCCGCGCCAGGAGGACCCGTTGAGTTCGGTCGCGTTGGCCAGTGACAGGACGCCGAGCAGGGTCGGGCCGATGCACACCACCCAACCAAGTCCGAAGACGGCGCCCAGCAGCGGCGCCCCGAGAACGCGTCCGGTTGGCCGTTTGTGCAGCCGCACCTCGCGCTGCAGTGGCTTGATGAAACCGAGCATCACCAGGCCCATCACGATGGTGACCCCACCGCCGATCCGGGTCAGCAGACCGGAATTGGTCAGCAGGGCGTTCTGCACACCCAGGACCAACCAGGACTGGGCCAGGAACACTACCGTGAAACCGAGGACGAACAGCAGGGTGGCCCGGACAGCCCTGGTCCGGGTGACCGTGGTGCCGGCATCGGATTCACCGCCGACCAGTCCGGCCAGGTAGGACAAATAGCCCGGGACCAGCGGAACGACGCAGGGGGATGCAAAAGAGACCGCACCGGCCGCTATCGACAGCAACGCAGCCAGCAGGAAAGGGCCGGTGACAATCGTGTCGGTCAACCCGGATGTCACGAGGTTGCCGTGCTCGTTGGCGGCTCGGCGGCAGGTTGGGCATCGATCGGGGTGCCCTGACTCGGTCGACCTTCGGTCGGTTGGCCCTCGGCTGCCAGCGCGGTGGCAGCGACATCGACCTCCTGCGCGGACACCTTGCGCAGGAAGATGTTGGCGACCCGGTGTTCTTTGTCCAAAATGATGGTGATCGGGATGCTGCCTGTTGGCAATCCTTTGAGCGACAACAGGGTGCGCTGGGTGGGATCAAAAATGGACGGGTAGGTGACGCCTTGGGCGGCCGTCCAGTCGGCCCCGGAAGATCGGGAATCCTTGACGTTGATGCCGAGGAATTGCACGCCGTCATCCGCGGTCAGCTCCGCCGCCACGTTCAGGTCCGGTGCCTCCTCCAGGCATGGCCCACACCACGATCCCCAGAAGTTGAGCACGATCGGTTGCCCGGGATAATCGGACAGCGAAATCGTGGTGTTGGCATCGGTCAGGCTGCTTCCGGTGAAATCGCCGATGGTCTGACGTTCGGCTTCGGGATAAGTGAATTCGAACTTTCCACCGGGCGAGACGAAGGTGAACGAGCCGCCATAAACGACGGAGTCGGTGCCGGACGCGCAACCGGTCAGGGTCAACGTGGCGGCTGCGAAAACGGTTGCGAGGGCGCGAATCAGTCTCATGCGCCAGCCTCCTGGTGTTGCTGTGCGGGCGGTTCACCGTTGTTGACCGCCGGGATGTGCCCGGCCGGCTCGACGTAGCGGTACCCGGCGAAGATGCCATCCTCGAAGGTCAGCGTCGTCAGCGACGCCACATTGCAGCCTCGATTGGCGGGGTTGTGCCACAGTCTTTGACCTGACAGATAGCGGCGCACGGTCACGATCGGCAACTGGTGGGACACGATGACGGCCTCGCCACTGCCCGCTTGGTCGGCGGCGTCGTACACCGCGGCCAACATCCGGTGGGCGATCTCCAGATACGGTTCACCCCAGGACGGCCGGGTGATACTTCGCAGCTTCGGCCAGCTCTTCGGCGCATAAAGGGCGTTCTTCCGGACCGTCATCGGCAGCCCCTCGAACACGTTGTCGGCCTCGATGACGCGGTCATCGGTCACCACATCCAGGCCGTGGGCGGCCGCCACCGGCGCC
>JBBSUU010000211.1:0-5772 GCA_038234115.1 Mycobacteriales bacterium | reverse complement strand
CGACCGCTACAACACCTGCCGTGAGTTGACCACCGCAGCCAAAGCAGCGTTGAACTCCAAAGTCACTGTCGCCGAAAAACTATCGACGGTCATTGCACCACCCACCGTGCTCGGCCCCAGCCCCTATGCGCCGGCCCCATTGCCCTAGTCCGCGCCCAGCGCAATGCCGACCTACGCCACCACTGGCGCGACCGGGAGCCGGGCGCCCTACCACATCGTGATTCATCGGACGGCCGGTGCTACCGGGCCCACCACCGAACTCGGTCCGATTCTGACCCAAAATCTGACCCCGGAGGATCGGACGGCGGTCGAGGACCTGATCCATCGGGCGAGGTTCTTCGATCTGCCTGCCAGATTGCCGCTGGAGCGCATCATGAATGACGATGCGTTTCTGGAGATCACCGTTTCGGCGACCCATTTGAGCCGCAGTGTGGGCTACGAGAAGTTGGGATCCAGGCATCCGCCGGAGCTGGACGAGTTGGTAGCCCGGCTGGAGAAGCTTTCCAGTTGGCATGCCCCGTCCGCCGCCGGGCATTCGGGGTCGGCGCTGCAAAACCCGCCGCAGCCGCACCCGCCCGCTACCCAGTCACCTGGGTATCACACACCGGCATCTCCGCCCTACCCCAATCAGGCGCACAGCGGCACCGGATCGCTGAATAGAGACTGGTCAGGACCGACTGCGCCGCCGAAGGCAAATGCGCACCAGATGGCCGCCGGTCAGGGGCACAACTCCGGCGGATTCGATCGACCCTACACTTCACAAGCTGCGCCAGGCGGATACACCGGACACAATCTGCCCGGCCCGCAGCCCGTCGCGGGACATCCGTCCGGGTCCCCGTTGCTGACCGGAGTGGCGCACCTGTCAGGGCAGCTGCCGACGCTGGGCGGACAAACCGGCCAGACCGGAACGTCGTTGGTTCATGGCGCCCGCGGTCCCGGCTCGAATACGAAGAAGTGGGTCGGCATCGGCCTGGTGGCCGTACTGGTGATGGCGGCGACTGTCGTCATTTTGGTGTTGGCCACCAAAAAGTCCAACCCCGAGGAGGTTGCGCAGGGTCAAACGAGCCAAAGCGGCCCGGCAGCCCCATTGATTCCGGAGGGTTTGGTGTTTTCGCCGGACGGCCTGACATACACCATTTCCTGGAATATCACCGCCGGGGCCAAGACCTATGAACTGTTGCAGGACAACAATGTTGTCTATACCGGCGAGAAAAATGCCTGGACCCAGACTTTCGAACCGGGTTCCTACGAATTCAAGGTAGCTGCGATCAATGCGGTCGGGGTGAAATCCGAATATGGAACTACGGAGATTCTGAAGGTGGAGGCGGAGACCACCTCCCAGGCGCCACCCGCGGACTGGGCCGATAACGCCTACATGGTCGAGGCCTTCCCGCAACTGCTGCCTTCCAGTCCTGATGGCACCGGATTCAATCAAATGTCCTGCGCGACTTCGATTCCCGCTGACTCCATCGGGGCCAACGGCTTGATTGTCTGTGATGATCCGAATGGTGTCCATCTTGAAGTGGTGCACTTCAACAGTGAGCAGGACAAGAACGATTTCTTGGCGACCAAGACCTACGACATCACCACGAGTTGGGATGAGGGCGCAGCGGATCTGGGGCAGGTCTACCGCACCAATGACAGTGTGAAGCCGGGCTCGGTGTGGACCGACTTCAGCGCAGACGATAGAAAACAGTTCCTGTTGGCCGCTACCTGGAATGATCACAGCACCAAGGAACTGATCGATGAGTGGTGGAAGAAAGCCTCGTTCTGAGTCCACCGTGCCCGACCCGGTCGAGTCAGATGCCAGCCGAATGCAAGTGGCCGTAATCGGGTGGTGTCCGGCTCAGGGAGTGGCCTGGATGGCGGCCAGCCGATCGGCGATCTCCAGAGCGGTCAGCGGGCGCTGCCCGGTCGGTGCCAGGCAGGCGGTCACCAAGTCGGCTTCAGCCGGATGGAGGGCGGCGGACAGGGACGGCTGGGTGGACAGCACCCGGCGGATTGCCAGCAGCGGCTGCCCCTCCGGTAGTTCGCCATATAGCCCCACTCCGGTGAGTGCACGGTGCAAAGTCGCGCCCAGTCCCCAGATATCGGTGGCGCGGGAGGGTGGCTCGCCAGAGAGCATGGACGGATCCACGTACTCGACCGAGGTCTCCGGCGCCATCCCGGTCAGCGCGGCCCCGGTGGTGAACACCCTGGCCAGCCCAAGGTCGGAGAGTTTACCGCCGCCCGCGTGGAGCATCACGTTGCCCGGTTTGATATCGCCGTGAGCCATCCCTGCCTCGTGTAGCGCGTGTACGGCGCGAGCGGCATGTTCCACTGCTTGTAGGACCTGCATCCGATCCAGTGGTCTGGCCGGCGCCCCGAGCGATCCCATCGGGAAGTACTCCATGGCGTACAGGAAGTTGTCCTCCAGAACGGCGTCGTAGACCGTGGCAAGATACGGCGAATCCACCGCGGCGAAGGCCCGCAACTCGCGTGCTCCGCGTCGGTAGGCATCTTCGGAAACCTGGCCCGCAAACACCTTCACCGCAACGAACTCATCACTGATACTCAGCCGGGCCGGCGGCCGGGCCAGATAGAACTTTCCGTGATTACCTTCGCCGATCAGGCGAACCACCCGAAAGTCGGCCAGGGTGGGTAGCGCCCGAGCGGGTGTATCTTGCAGCACCATGGAGTACTCCTAATTTTACCAATTGGCACGAATCGCCCGCTAATATCAGATCGATTCGGCGCTGATCATATCCGCCGATCATCGCATCTGGGCATCGAGCAGACCGCTAGTTTGACCATATTCAGATCTCACCCATCGCGGCTACGACCAACAGACATTGAGACAAGGTTCCACCATGCACATTGCAGCAACCGTGTTCATAGATATAGCAATCGTCATTGTTGTCGCCAGAGTTTTCGGCCGGATAGCCATCGCCGTCGGACAGCCGCCGGTAGTGGGTGAAATCGTCGCTGGTGTCGCCCTGGGCCCCAGCCTTCTCGGACTTCTCCCCGGCAACATCGAAGCGAAACTCTTTCCACCAGAAGTGCTGCCGTATCTGGATATCTTGGCTCAGCTCGGACTGATCCTGTTCATGTTCATCGTCGGTCTGGAACTGGACATGGCGTTCATCAGGGGCCGGGAAAAGGTTGCCGGAACCATTTCGTTCTGTTCGATTGTGCTGCCGTTCGGCCTGGGCGGCCTGTTGGCTCTGCTCCTGCACGATCGTCACGACACCGTCGGTGGGGAATCTGTTTCCAAAGTCGCACTCATTCTCTTCATGGGTGTTGCCATGTCGATCACCGCTTTCCCGGTGCTGGCCAGGATTCTCACCGATCGAGGCATGCATCGCACCAGTACCGGGGCGATCGCCCTGGCCTGCGCCGCTGTTGATGACATCATTGCCTGGACCTTGTTGGCCCTCGTCGTTGCAATCGTGCAGGGTAATGGGGCCGGCGATGTACTGCGGATCATCGCACTGACCGCTGCCTTTGCCGCCTTTATGTTCTTGGTGATCAAGCCGCTGTTGGTCAAAATGTTGAGCTGGTACCGGCGGGCCGGACGGCTGACCCCGGATATTCTGGCGGTGGTCCTCATCGGCGTCCTGGCTTCGTCCTACCTGACCGAGATCATCGGCATCCACTCGATTTTCGGTGCCTTCATCTTCGGGGCGATCATGCCGCGGGCAGATGCGGCCGACCTGACCAGGGAAGTGCTCGAACGCCTGGAACAGGTAAGTGTCCTGCTCCTGCTCCCGCTGTTTTTCGTCGTGACGGGTTTCGGGGTGAACGTTGCGGGCATCAGCGCATCCGGTATCTGGCAATTGGGCCTGATCCTGCTGGTGGCCATCGGCGGTAAGTTCGTCGGTGCCTACACCGGTGCGAAGCTGGTCAAGGTGCCCGGTAGACAGGCAGGTGCACTGGCTATTTTGATGAATACCCGCGGCCTTACCGAGTTGGTAATTCTCAACATCGGAAAGCAGCTCAATGTTTTGGATGATGAACTTTTCACCATGATGGTTCTGATGGCGTTGATCACCACCGCGATGACCGGACCCCTGCTGAAATGGGTTTATCCCGACCGGGCGATCGCGCGTGATATCGCCATTGCCGAGCGGGCCAGCATGGGCATCACCGACTCCTACCGGGTGTTGGTGATGGTCGACAATCCGGAGCGAGCCGCCAGGTTGGCCGCCGCCGGAGCGGCCCTACTCGGTGTCGGAAGGCCGGCGCAGTTGGTTCTGGACAGGCTGATCACCAAGGCACCGGGCAAATCTCCGCTGGAGGTGGGGGCCGGTCTGGCACCGGATCTGAATCTGATGGCGGCAACTGTCGATGAACTCAACAAGCTCGGTGCCACCATTGAATTGGGAGCTGCAACGGTGAGTGTGCTCTGCAGATTCAGCAACGATCCATGGGCTGATCTTTTGATGCAGGCAGAGGCGGTCGAAGCCAATGTGATCGTGGTGGATGCGGATTGGTCCGAACTCCCGCCCCAAGGTTTCACACCCTCCGACGAGCAACGTTTCTCGGTATTGGTGGCCCGTCTTTCGGCCGACGGAAATGTGGCCCTGGAGGACGCCGCCCGACCGGTGCTCGCCGTCGTGGACGGCTCCGACGACGGCCGGACCGCATTGGTCATGGCAGTCTGGGCCGCGTTGGGCCGCGGGTCGGGTCTGGTGGTGCACGCATCCGAGGGGGCCAGGGCCGTCAAGCGGTACACCACCGCACTGACCGCACTGGCCGCTGATGGGCTGGAAGTTCAGGTGGTGGAACGACTTTTCGGCGACGAGCGCCCCGGCCTGGTAATTCACTCCGGCGGAATAGCGTTCAAGCAAAAGCTGAGTGCACCGATTTTTGCGGTCACCGCCGGCGCCGATGATCGGGTGACGGACCTTGCCGATCAGCTCGGCAAGATGATCCCGGAAAAAACTGGCCGTTCCGTTCACTGAAGCGAGAACAAGGAGAAGCCCTGGCCCGTCATTGCTGTGATGGGCCAGGGCTTTTCGTGTTTTGCAGTGGACGCCGCGGGTTGTGCAGTGGACGCCGCGGGGGCTAGAGCCGCGCCTGGGAGGACTCGAAGGTGAACATCCGGCGACCGGTCCGCACCTGGGTGCCGGGGGCCAGGACGAACGGCTGGAGCGGCGCCAACCGACTCCAGCCCTGCTGACCGGGGCCGGCAACGTAGGTACCGTTGGCGCTTCCCCGGTCGATAAGCACGACATCCCAGCCCTCGAGCCGGATCTCGGCGTGCACTCGAGAGAGGTTGCCGCTGTCGTCATCCACCCGAATCGGCCGGACCCGACCGGCGATGACGGCCTCGTCAATTTCCGGGTTACGGCCCAGGAGATAGTTATCGTCCAGGACGAAGGTTGAACCGATGTCCAGCACCAGCAGACCAAGTGGTGGTCGACGCTCGTTGACCAGAATGCCCGTCAGTTGATCCATCCGGATGCCGCAGACCGAGCAGAACGACACTCGTGGATCGTTGAGATGCCCTCGTGAACAGCGGAAGCCCTTCACGATGACCCCCGGTGGTTTGGCCGGGTCAACCGGTTGCGGTTTGTCCCTGGTGCCGGGAGGCGGTGGGGGAGCCGCCACCGGCAGCGGCGCCCGTGGAATCTCGTGCACCTTCGTGCCGTGGATCAGCTCGGAGAACTTGGGGGCCGGCAACGGTTCCTGGGCAATCTCCGGCGGCGGTGGCCAATTCGGCTGCGGGATTTGTTCTTCAGCCACGACCCTTGGCGGCTCGGGAGCGGCCGGTGGCGGTGTCCAACCCGG
>JBBSUU010000210.1:0-5783 GCA_038234115.1 Mycobacteriales bacterium | reverse complement strand
TTTACCGCGCAGCAGATATCGCGGCCCGATGTACTCCCCACCGGTCAGACCGGGCGCCACCGCCGCCACCAGCTGCGACTGCGCACCGTGGGCCGGTGACGATCCCAGAATGGCGGTGACCTTGCGGGACAACAACACCGCCAGGCTGGGCTGGTCGTCGTAATTCCGGTTGAACAGATCTGTTGCCGACCAACCGGGATGTGCCACGACCGAAACGATGTTCCGACCGGCGGCTTTCACCCGGCGGTCCAGTTCGATGCCGAAGATCGCGGTGGCCAGTTTGGACTGCCCGTACATTCGCATCGGGGCGTAGGCGGTGCTCAGACCCAGGCCACGATCGAGCCGGCCGGCGCCGCGGTGTGCCATCGACGACAGGGAGACCACCCGGGCGCCATCGGACAACGCCGGCAGCAACTGGCCGACCAACGCGTAGTGCCCGAGGTGGTTGGTACCCATCTGCAATTCGAAACCGTCGACGGTGATTTGCAGCGTCGGCGTCAGCATGATGCCGGCATTGGCCACCAGAATGTCCAAGCTCCCGGACCAAGCAGCTGCGAACTCGGCAACGCTGTGCTGATCTGCCAGATCCAGCTTCAGCACCTGCACATCGGCGGCCGGGGCGTGTTCGTGGATCCGGCGGGCCGCTTCGGCGCCCTTGTCCAGATTTCGCACCGCAATGGTCACGGCGGCGCCGGCCACCGCCAACGAAAGTGCGCTCTGGTAGCCGAGCCCGGTGTTCCCCCCGGTGATCAGCGCCGCTTTGCCGTCCTGTCTGGGAATGCTGTGCATCACGTCTCATCCTGCAATGGGAAGACAACTTCTCGGACAATCAATTGCACGGCTGCCGCAATCGGTACGGCCATCAAAGCGCCGGTGACGCCGAGTAACGCACCACCGAGCACGATGGCAACCACCACCGCACCGGTGGAGATGTTCACCGCGCGCTTCATCACTCTCGGATAGAGCCAGTAGGCCTCGAACAGGTGCTGGCACAGGTAGAAGATCGCCGCGATGATGCCGATGGTCAGACTTTGGGTGAAGCCGATCAGCATCATCGAAATACCGACGACGATCGGACCCACCACCGGAATGAAGTCGAGCACGGCGGCGCCCAACGCAATCGCCCACGGGTACGGCATCCCCACGATGGAGGCAAAGATTCCGGCCACCAACCCGGCTTGCAGAGCGATCAGTGTTGCTCCCCCGAGATATCCACCCATCTGTTTGAGGATGACATCGCCGAGTTCGGTGACCCTGGGCCGCTTGGACTGCGGGGCCAATTTATAGGCCGCTTTCTTGATCCCCGGGAAGCCGGAGAGGAAGTACAGCGTCAGGATCAAAATCACAAAAATGTCGAAGAATACGCCGGCGACGGTGACCCCGGCGGACACAATGCCGTCGGCGGCGCCGGGCGCGAGATCCTTGAGGAAGTTCGAGTTCTCCAGTTGCTTGAGCAGCCCGAACTTGGCATCCAGATTTTTGACGGCCTCGTTCTGCTGAAGGTTGGCGATCAGACTTGGGATCGAGACGATGAACGAGGACACCTCGTTGATGATCGGCGGAATGATCGCGTAGATCGCGCCGCCCAGTACCGCCAGCAGGGACAGCATGACCGCTGCCACTGCCATCCCGCGGCGCATCCCACGCCGGCCGAGAAGTGCTACCGCGGGTTCGAGTCCGATGGCCAACAAACCAGCGATACCGATCACGATCAGGGTGCTGCGCAGCGTGTCCAGCGATAGGAAGGTGACGTAGGCCAGCAATACGCCGAGTCCGCCGAAGAAACCGAATTTGAAGGGCGAGAAGTGGCCGGACCGGTTGGCTGTGACCGCAGTTTGAATAGCATTGTTGGATTGGGCGTTTGCCAGTTTCACCTGTTCGACAGTGGCGGCATCGGCCACCGCATCGGTGCGCATCACGGTCGAGGTCGCTGGACTGTTCAGCCGCACTTCGGGCTTAGGGATACGTGGCTGGAACCCGGCTCTGGCCCCCAGGTTGCCGATTTTCCCGACCGGGCCCAGTTTGGTCCCGGGTGCTGTTGATTTGGTCTTGGCGGCTGATTCTTTGGGCTTGGCGGCGACTATTTTCGGCTTCCCGACGGTAAATCTGGCGCGGCGCCCAGCGGCTCCGGCATCGACCGGTTTGTCTGTCATGACGAGTCCGGAATGACGAGCAGATCGTTGAACTCACCATGTTCGGCAAGATAGTCGACCACGTAGGGGCACACGGGGCGCACCGTGACGCCGGACTCTCTGGCCCCCAGCAACGCCGCCCTCACCACTTTCGCCGCCAGCCCTTCACCGCGAGCGATGGGTTCGGTCCAGGTGTGGGTGAAAACCCACACGCCCTCCCGCGGTACGTACTCGACATGAGCCAGCTCTACCCCGTCCCTGGTGAGCTCAAAACGTCGCAGCTCGGGCAGGTGCTCGATTTTTATCTGGGGAAGATTCTCGCTCATATCCCTACGCTCCCGTTCCATCCATATTCCTGCAATACACCCGTGGTCACCGGCCCCATGGGGCAGGTGACCATGTTGATGTTTCCACAGTCTGGTAATCGATTGCGCACCCGTCAGCCGCTGGAAATAAACGCATCGAACGGACCCGTCGAGTTTTCCCCTACGCTCGTCAGCGAACCGGAGGTGGTAGGAACCGCACATTCGGGACGATAAAATTTGGTTGGCTACCTGCGAGTTGCGCGGGTGTGAACACAGGAGATCTCATGTATCAACTTCGTCCGACTGCCGGCCGCCGCTCTGTGATGGCCTTGGCCATCGGCGTGACCGCTGTTGTTGCCCTGGCTGCTTGCGGCTCCTCCGACAATGCGGCCGGCTCGGTAGCCGTTACATCGGCAGCTTCCAGTGCCGCCGGATCCAGTGCCGCCGGATCCAGTGCGGCCGGCTCGAGTGCCGGATCCAGTGCCGCCGGTTCCACAGCCGCCGGATCCGCCGGCCTTGCCGACTGCACCCCGGACACCCTCAAGACCTTCAGTGGCACCGGCCTGACGTTGGCCACCAGTGAGCCGGCCTTCGAACCGTGGATGGTCGACAACGACCCGACCAACGGTAAGGGTTACGAATCCGCCGTCGCCTACGCTGTCGCCAAAAAACTCGGCTACACGGCAGACCAGGTCAGCTGGGTTCGGATCGGTTTCGAAGCGGCCATCGCACCGACGCCGAAAGAGTTCGACTTCGACATCAACCAGTTCTCCATCACTCCGGAACGCCAAGCGGTACTTGACTTCTCGACCGGCTATTACGACGTCACGCAGACGGTGATCACCGTCAAGGGCAGCCCGGTCGAAGGCGTCACCGATCTGGCCGGTCTGAAGAACGTCAAGCTGGGCGCAATGTTGGGCACAACCAGCCTGGCCTCGATCAATGCCAGTATTGCGCCAACCACCGCCCCGGCTGTCTTCGACGACAATGTCGCGGCCGCCGGCGCCCTGCAGAATGGCCAGATCGACGGTCTGGTCATCGACCTGCCGACCGCGTTCTACATGACCGGAGCTCAGCTGACCGATGGGATGATCATCGGGCAGTTGCCGTCAACCGGGGAGAATGTCGAACAACTCGGTTTGCTGCTGGACAAGGACTCACCACTGACTCCGTGTGTCAGTGCGGCCGTCGACAGCCTGCGCGAGGATGGCACGCTCGCCGCGCTGGCCGACGAGTGGATCGCCGCCAGCGGCGCTCCGGAACTCAAGTAGCACCTGCGCTTCAGTGACCACCTCCCTCTCCAAGACCACGCCCGCGGCTCCCGGTCCGGCCGACTCCTGGGTTCCTTCCCAGCTCCAGTTGGACCGGGCGGCCTATCGGCGCTCCCGCACCGTCCGCAGCGTGATGATCGCCCTGGTTTCTACGGTGCTACTGCTGGGGTTGGCGATGTGGGGCATCCTGAAGTCGCAGGGCTGGCCACGGTTCCAGAAAGCATTTCTGGATCTGTCCTACGGCCGAGAGGTGTTCTTGGACATCCTTGGTGGTCTCTGGCTCAATATCCGGTTGATGCTCATCTGCGGAGTCTGCATCATCGTTTTGGCGATGCTTGTCGCTGTGATGCGGACGCTGCGGGGTCCGGTGTTCTTCCCACTGCGTGCCTTGGCGACGGTTTACACGGACCTGTTTCGCGGTATCCCGCTGATTCTGGTGCTGTTGCTGTTCGGTTTTGGTATCCCGAGCCTTCGGATCGAATGGCTACCGCGGGATCCGCTGTTCTGGGGATGTGTGTCGTTGATCCTGGTGTACGGGGCGTACGTGTCGGAGGTATTCCGGGCGGGTATCGAATCAGTACATCCCTCCCAGCGCGCCGCTGCCCGGTCACTGGGTCTGTCACATTCCAAAATGATGCGATATGTGGTCGTACCACAGGCTATTCGTCGGGTGATGCCGCCGCTGCTCAACGACATGGTGGCGCTTCAGAAAGATACCGGTCTGCTCTACGTGCTCGGCGCCGTGGCTTATGACGCCATCCTCCGAGCGAAGATCGAAACCGCTCAGACCTTCAACTACACCCCCTATGTGGTGGCCGGCCTGCTCTTCGTGCTGCTCACCATTCCGTTGACCAGATTCACCGATTGGATTGCCCGTCGACAGGGTTGGGTCGGGGGTGGGTTGGTGTGAGTTTGTTGGAGGTATCGGGCCTGCGAAAGTCATTTGGCCCCAATGTGATTCTCAATGATTTGAACATCTTGGTGGACGCTCATCAGTGCGTCACGCTGATCGGCGCTTCCGGCTCCGGTAAGTCGACGTTGTTGCGCTGCCTCAACCTGCTGGAAGTAGTTGATGACGGCCAAATCCTTTTGGACGGCGCCGATATCACCGACCCGAGAGTCAACGCTGATGAACTTCGGACCCGCGTCGGCATCGTCTTCCAAGCTTTCAACCTCTTCCCGCATATGTCAGTGCTGGACAACATCACGCTGGCCCCGCGGCGGGTTCACGGGGTGTCCAAGGACGCGGCAGAGGCCGACGCGCTGACCATGTTGGAGCGAGTGGGTCTGCGGGCCAAGGCATCCGCCCGACCGGATTCACTTTCCGGCGGTCAGCAGCAACGAGTCGCCATCGCACGCGCCCTGGTGAACAAGCCCCTGCTGATGCTTTTCGACGAGGTCACCTCAGCATTGGATCCGGAGTTGGTCGGCGAAGTCCTGGCCATGATGAAGGACCTCAAATCCGAGGGCATGACGATGCTGATCGCCACCCACGAAATGGGCTTTGCCAAGCAGGTTTCCGATTCGGTGGTCTTCCTGGCCGACGGGTCGGTCGCCGAGGCAGGGCCACCGGAGCAGGTTCTTGCCCACCCGACGGATCCACGGACCCAGCATTTCCTGCGCCGGATCATCGAGGCGGGACGACTGTGACACCGCGGCCCCCGCACCGATTGCGGCGGGTGGCCGATGTCAACGTTCGTACAGCGTTTTCGCCACGTATTCGTCCATATTCTTGTCGTAGGCGTCGGCCTCCACGGCTGAGATGGCAGCGGCTTCGGCCAGCAGATCTCCGGCAGTGGGCAACATGTTTGTCTCGCTCAACGATTGCGCTAACCACAGTTTTGATCGCACCAACGCTCGTCTGCACTGGAAATAGATCTTGCTGACCGTGATTACCATCACGGTGAGGGGGTCCGGCCCCTGAGCCTGACATTTCTTGATCAGTTTCGGATCCGTGGAAATAATGGCTTTTCCGCGGATCCGCACCGTTTCTCCAATGCCTGGAATCAACAGCAGCAATGCAATGGAATTGTCGTGCAGCAGATTTGTCAGGGTGTCCAACCTGTTGTTACCGC
>JBBSUU010000209.1:0-5788 GCA_038234115.1 Mycobacteriales bacterium | reverse complement strand
GTGCATCTGGGTTTTCATCACGAACCACGCTTTCGGGTCGGGTCTCCCACTCGGGGAGCTATACACCCGGATGGGCCCGGCGTAGCGCGGGGCACCTTCGGGGCCAGGGGCTCGATGCTGGAAGTCAGGAACCTTCCGCACGCTGACATTGAACGGGTCGGTAGCAATCACCGCGCACACTCGGCTTGCTCGGACGACGCCGGGGTGCCGCTGGCCACGGTCTGGGCGATGGCTAGTACTTTGGTGCTCGCACTCTCTTCGTCGTCTTCAGATGGGCACCGGTGAACTCGCTCCTGTTTGACCTCTCTGTGGTGCTGTTGTTCATCCTCGTCGGTGGCCTCTTTGCCGCCGCAGAGGCTTCCTTGAACTCCCTTCGAGAGACTCAACTCAGAGAACTGGGTAAATCCGGTGGACGTCGAGCCCGCTGGCTGACCAGGTTGGTGGCCGATCCGGACGCCTATCAGACCTCAGTCCGCATCGGCATCACGTTGACCACGATGCTGTCCGCCGCCTTCGGCGCCGCCACCGTGTCCGGTCGGGTGTCCGCCTGGCTGGTAGCCGAAGGAGTCTCCGAACGGATCTCGATTCCGCTGGCTCTGGTAGTGCTCACCGTCGCGCTCTCTTTCGTTTCCCTGGTGCTCGCCGAGTTGGCCCCGAAGCGACTGGCAGTCCAGGCTGCCGAGCGGATTGCGCTGAACGCGGCCGGCCCGCTCATCCTGCTCACCAATGTCTTCCGTCCGTTCGTCTGGTTCCTTGGCAAGGCATCAGCTGGAATCGTACGGATCTTCGGCGGTCATCCCGAAGCCCGACTTGACGAACTCAGCGCCGACGAACTGCAATCCATCGTTCAGGGGCATGAAGCGCTGAGTACCTTCGAACGTCGAATGATTCGGGATGTCTTCGCCGCCGATGACACATCGGTTCGCGAGGTCATGGTTCCGCGCCTACAGGTGGTCCTGCTGCAATCCACGCTCTCGGTGGGGCGGGCGGCCAAATTGGCTCTACAGCACCCGCATTCCAGATTCCCGGTAATGGGCCGGGACTCCGACGACGTGGTCGGGTTGATTCATATTCGCGAGTTGCTCTCCCCAACCCATCCGCTGGGACGGGCGGCAAGCGTCGGTGATCTGGCCAAGCCGATCCTGCATATCCCCGGTACCAAGCGCGTCCTGGACGCGATGCAGGAGATGCGTTTGGAAGGCCATCATCTCGCCGTTGTCGTCGATGAATACGGCGGTACCGACGGGATCATCACTCTCGAGGATCTGATCGAGGAGATTGTGGGCGAGATGACCGCTCCCGGTGTGATGTCGGGGCCGCCCACAGAATCGATTGCCGGCGGTATCAACGGGCCGGTCGTGACAGATGGTGGTCTGAACCTGGACGACTTTTTCGAGGTCAGCGGCGTGGAGTTACCCAGTGGCCCGTATCAGACTGTGGCCGGCTTCGTCATCGACAGATTGGGGCGAATTCCGGTGCTCGCCGATTTCTGTGACCACGAAGGTTACCGGTACACCGTGACAGCTATCCAGGGCCGCCGAGTCGCGGCCGTCACGGTCGAACCGATCTAGGCCGCGCTTGCGAACGTTGCCCGCATTGATCAAAGTCGGCGTTTGGCGGACGTGATCAGTGTTTTCGCCAACGATGATCAATGCCGACCGCGTTGATCAATGCCGGGGACGGTGATCAGTGCCACCGACGATGCCCAGTGCCACCGACGATGCCAAGGGCGCACGTCCGGCCGATGTCGTTCGGGGCACCCACTGCGAGGTGGAAGGATTACCTCCATGTCCGCTGCGCCCGAAGGTTCCACCGTCCCCGCCTCTGCCCCTGCTCCGACCCGTCGACCTCGGGTGTTGTCCGGGATCCAGCCCACCGCGGACTCGTTCCATGTTGGTAACTATCTCGGAGCGTTGAAGCAGTGGGTGGCGCTTCAGGACACTCATGAGACGTTCTATTCGGTGGTGGACCTGCATGCGATCACCATCGATCAAGACCCGAAATTGCTCCGCCAACGAACTCGGACCTCGGTGGCGCAATTGCTGGCGCTCGGTATCGACCCCCGGCGTTCGGTGCTCTTCGCCCAGTCCCACGTTGCCGCTCACACCCAGTTGTCCTGGGTGTTGGAGTGCCAGGCCGGCTTCGGCGAGGCCGGGCGGATGACGCAATTCAAGGACAAGTCAGCAAAATCAACCTCAGCGGACCGGGTCAGCGTCGGCCTCTTCACCTATCCGGTGTTGCAGGCGGCGGATATCTTGGTCTACGACGCCGACACCGTGCCGGTCGGAGAGGATCAGCGGCAGCACTTGGAGCTCACCCGGAACCTGGCGCAGCGCTTCAATTCTCGTTTTGGCAAGACATTTGTGGTGCCGGAGCCCCACATTCTCAAATCCACCGCAAAGATCTATGACCTCACCGATCCAACAGCCAAGATGAGCAAATCATCGCCCGGCGGGGCGCTGGATCTGTTGGCCGATGTGAAGAAGTCAATAAAGTCCATCAAGTCCGCGGTGACCGACACCGAGCGCGAGATCCGCTACGACGTGGCCAACAAGCCGGGTGTGTCCAACCTGCTCACGCTGCTCGAAGTTTTCACCGGAACCCCGATTCCGGCATTGGAAACCGCGTACGAGGGTAAAGGGTACGGCGACCTCAAGGGCGATTTGGCTGAAGCGTTTGCTGCGTTCGTTTTGCCCCTGCAAGCTGAGGTCAACCGTTACGTGACCGATCCGGCAGAGTTGGATCGGGTGTTGGCCGATGGCGCTGCCCGGGCTCGTGAAGTGGCGGACGCGACGGTGGCCCGGGTCTATGAGAAGGTCGGGTTTCTGGCTGCGGCCAAGTGATTTGGTAGCAGGTAACTGAGCAGCAGATAAGACAGCAATATGTAAGTCAGCAATAAGTAGGTCAGAAATATGTAGGTCAGAAATAAGTAGGTCAGAAATAAGTAGGTCAGAAACAAACAAGTCGGCAACAGGTAAGTCGGAAGTGAGCCGGCGCGGTATCAGGCACTCAGGAGGGAAGCGGAATGGCAGCACCGAATCAACCCCAGGATTTGACGCTCGATGACGCGGCGATCACCACCGATGAGCGTGAGGCGGCCAACGCCGAGAAATCCGGGATTGCGAAGCTGGTCGCGCCGCTTATCGCCATCTGGGAAAAATTGTCGGCCAAGCCATGGATCGCGCACCTGATCCGGGGAATCGAGCGTTTCAACGAGCGGCTCGGTAGCCAATTTGCTGCTGCCATCACCTACTTCTCTTTTCTATCCCTGATCCCCATTCTGATCGCCGCCTTCGGTATCGCCGGTTTGGTCTTGGCCACCCAGCCGCAACTGATCGAGGAATTGAAGGCGCAGGTCGCCGACGTGCTGGCCACTGCGGGATCGCAAGATCTCGCGTCAAAGGTCAACGAACTGATCGATAACGCGGTGAACACCGGCGGGTTGACTGCCATCATCGGTATCGTTATCGCGCTCATCACCGGTATCAACTGGATGAGTAATCTCCGCGATGCCATCCGAGCTCAGTGGCGCCCGACCTGGGAGCAGGAAGAGAGTGAGATCGAGAACTTCTTCGTCGGCCTCGCGAAGAGCCTTTGCGCCCTCGTGGTCCTCGGACTCGGGATCCTGGTCTCGGTTTTGCTGACCGTGGTGTCCTCCAGCGCCACCGGTCTCGTTGCCGGTTGGTTCGGGCTGGACGACGTTAAATGGGTGACAACCGTTCTCACCATTGTTCCTATCGCGGTTGCCATCCTGGTCAGCACGCTGATCTTCTATTTCCTGTTTCGTTTCCTGCCACGTCCACGCGATCTGGTGCCCAAGCGCAAGGTCTGGCGGGGTGCGATTTTTGCGGCCATCTTCTTCGAGGTGTTGAAGCAGGCGCTGGCACTGATTGTTTCGTTGCTGGGCGGTAACGCCACGGCGGCCGTCTTCGGATCAGTCATCGTGCTGCTGCTGGTCATCAACCTGGTCGCCCGGATGGTGCTGATGGTGGCGGCCTGGATAGCCACCAGCGTGCCTGTCGAGGATGATAGCGAGGCAAACCGAGTAGCAGTGGTAATCAGACCGCAGTACCGGACTCGCAGCCTGCCCGCGGTGGTCGGCGCGATTGGTGTTGGCGCCGGCGCCGGTTGGCTGGCCCGGGTTGTTACGGCAAAAGCGAGCAAACGTCGCAAGTAGGCGCCGGTAATGAGGCGCCGTCTTCCCCGGGAAGGCGTACTGGGCGCCTTCAAGTATCGGCCGGCTGGTAGCCAGCCTGGCGGCGTTTCCTCATCCTTTGCGTCCTTCCAGGCGAACCAGAGCCAGGAAACAGCAAGTACGCGAGGAAAGACGGTCGGAGCCTCCCAGCCCCACTCAGAAATGCGCCCCGCAACGACGAACGGCCAACAGCGTCAAGGCTCTGGTGACCCGGATCATTTCATCCAGGTTCACCTGCTCGCGCGGAGCGTGAGCGAATCGCACATCGCCGGGCCCGTAGTGCAAGGTCGGGATCCCGCCAATACCGTTGTAGAGACGCAAATCGCTTCCGTAAGGTGCTGCCGCGAGCTCCGGAACAACTCCGCCGACGCCGGTAATCGCGGCGGACACCTCGTCGATGAAGGCGTGTCCTTCCGGAATCCGCCCGGAAGCAAATTGCCCGCCGGGCCAGGTCACCGTAACCGGATGATCCCGTAGCCAGGGGTCTGCTGCACAGGCAGCGGCAATCGCATCCTCGAATGCGATTCGTGCGGCGGTGGGATCCTCGTCCAGCCGCACCCCGTACCGACCTTGCGCCACCAGGAGATCGGGTACGGAGCTGGCCCAATCACCAGCTTGTATGCGACCTATGGCGATCGGATATGGCAATGGGTTGCCCTCGAACAATGCATCGGGCGCGGCATTTCGGCGAGACTCCAGGGCGAAGATCGCAGCATTCACCGGGAGGAAGGCATCGAAGGCACTGACGCCGCTCAACCGCGCGCTGCCATGAGCGGCCTGGCCAGGAACCCGCAACTCGAAGGTCAGAGCGCCGGCATTGGCCGTGATCAGACGTCCACTGGTCGGTTCGCTGATAACACACGCCTCGCCGGTATGACCGCGCAGCATGGTGGCAAAAGCGCCCAGCCCGCCGTCCTCCTCGGAGACGACGGAATGCAGCGCCAACGGCCGTTCCAACTTCACACCAGCAGCGGCAAGAGCTTGAACGACTGCGATATTGGCCACCTGCCCGGCCTTCATATCGCACGCGCCGCGGCCGTGCAGGACGCCGCCGTGAATCTCACCACTGAACGGGTCCTGGGCCCACTTGGCCCGATCCCCGATCGGGACCACATCCACGTGTCCCTGCAGTACCAATGCCGGCGTCCCCGCTCCCGTCACGCCCACCACGCCGTAGCCCTCGGAACGTGCGGCCTCGGTGCCGGGGAATCGAGGGTCGGCCATCAACGAGGACAGATCGAGTTTCCACACATCGACGTCCATGCCGGTGCTGACCAGCAAATCGGCCGCTTCATGCTGCAGTTGAGACTCGGCATCCGTTCCGGTCACGCTGGGCACCTTCACCAATTCCACCAGCGAATTGACCAACGCAGCTTCGTCGATGGCGTTGAGGGCAGCGGCTTCCACGGTTGTCAGTGTCATGGCACAGACCATATGTCCGGTTGCCGACGCAGGACCAGTCGCCCCCGGGGGCCCGCTGCGTTGATACCCGTCATCCTTGATACCAAATGGCGACGGATCGACGAAATGTGCCAACAGTGGCCGCTTGTCCGCGCTAGTTTGAAAGACGGGTCGCATGGTGCGTGTGCGGTC
>JBBSUU010000208.1:0-5818 GCA_038234115.1 Mycobacteriales bacterium | reverse complement strand
GCGGAAGGCGGCGACCCCCGCGGTTGGGCCAGGGACATCCGGGCGCTGGTCGCCGAGCGACGTGCGAGCCATCACCGACAGATCACCGTTGAGCTCCCGGCCACTCTTTCGGTCTCCGCGTTGGTCACCCTGGCCGATGATCCGGCCCGACTCGCCCAGCAGATCCGCCGGCCGTTGCCGCTGCCACCGACTCCGATGGCCCGTCGTGGCACCGCTTTTCATAGCTGGCTGGAGCGGTTCTTTGCGGGCGAGGCCTTGCTGGATCTGAGTGAACTGCCCGGCGCCGATCATCGAGACACCCTGCCAGAACTTGATTTCGAGCCGTTACGGCAGGCATTTTTGGGCTCCTCGTGGGCCCAGCGGGTGCCGCACGCCCAAGAGGTGCCATTTGCCACGATGATCGGTGATCTCCCGGTCCGGGGCCGAATGGATGCTGTTTTCAAGGACGCCGACGGTGGCTGGACCGTGGTCGACTGGAAAACCGGCCGTCGACCCGATGGCAGCAGGGCTGCTGTCGTTGCGGTTCAGTTGGCTGCCTACCGATTGGCCTGGGCAAATATCGTCGGGTGTGAGCCTTCGCTGGTGCGAGCTGCGTTCCATTACGTAGCGGCAAATCTGACGATAGCGCCGGCTGATCTGTTGGACGAGGCCGGACTGGTCGCGTTGATCGATGTTGGGACCAGCACGAACGCGCCAACGAATGCTGTTCCGACCGAGTCCGGCTGAGTAGGCGCCGTAGGCTGAACAGGTGAGTAGCGAGCGGTTATCCGTGGCCACAGCGCCGACCTCCGAGCCGAAGACTGATCTCGGAATGCCGAGTGGGGGGGTGGGAGCGACGCCAATCTTTCGGGGCCGGACTTTGCCGCTCGACAGGGCGGCTGTGATGGCAATTGTCAATCGCACCCCCGACTCCTTCTACGACCGGGGGGCGACCTATTCCGAGGATGCAGCCCTGGATGCAGTCCAACTCGCAGTGGAGCAGGGGGCTGATCTGGTCGATATCGGTGGCGTCAAGGCCGGGGTCGGCCCGGTGGTTGACATCGCGGAGGAAATCAGCCGTGTCGTTCCGTTCATCGCCAAGGTGCGGAGCCGATGGCCGCAGTTGATCATCAGCGTTGACACCTGGCGCGCTGAAGTTGCCACCGCTGCCTGCCTGGAGGGAGCCGATCTGATCAACGACACCTGGGCAGGGCATGATCCGGCCCTGGTGGAGGTCGCGGCTCGCTTCCAGGCCGGGCTGGTGTGTTCCCACACCGGCGGCGCAGTACCGCGAACCAACCCCTTTCGGACCTCCTATCAGGACGTCGTCCGAGCGGTTCTCGACGAAACCACCCGCGCGGCAACGCACGCGGTCAACGCTGGTGTGCCCGCGGCGGGAATACTCATCGATCCGACCCATGACTTTGGTAAGAACACCTACCACGGCCTGGAATTGCTCCGACGAACCGGGGAACTGGTCGCCTCCGGCTGGCCGGTGCTGATGGCGCTGTCCAACAAAGATTTTGTCGGCGAAACGCTTGGAGTTCCGCTGAACGAACGGCTCGATGGGACATTGGCCGCGACCGCAGTTGCGGCGATGGCCGGTGCCGCAGTGTTCCGCTCTCACCAGGTTCGACAGACCCGTCACGTGGTGGAAATGGTTGCCTCAATCCGCGGGCTTCGGCCGCCCACCGCTCCATTGCGTGGCCTGGTCTAGGCGAGCCCGGTAAGGACGCCAGGTGCGGTTCTGGCACGATTGGGCATGTGACGACCGTTTTGCAATATCTGGTGATTGCCGCTGTAATCGCGTTGGTGCTTTTCGGGCTGGCGTTGCTGCTCTTCGGCCGTGGCGAGCAGATGCCGCCGTTGGCAGCACGGACCTCGCCGGCCAGCCTGCCCTCGCAGGGCATCCAGGGCGACGACGTCAGGTTGGTGAAATTCTCGCTGGCCGTGCGTGGCTACCGGATGTCAGATGTGGACTGGACTCTGGATCGGCTGGCCGAGGAGCTTGATCGCACCAAAATTCGGTTGGCCGAGCTGGAAGGTGGGTCGGCCACCACCGCAACCCCGGACGCTGCCCACATCCAAACGCCGTTGGCGACCGATGAGCACGCGGCCACAGTGACGGTTGCCGCCGCTGGCTCTGACGACCTGTTCGTCAACGACGTAGCACCGGGCGAATTCGCACCCACTGTTGAACTTTCCCAAGGCTCGGCTCCCTTTGAAAACACATCATCTACCGAAGAAGGCCCGCAATGACCAGAGTCAGCGTTTCCGCGTCCGCAAAGACTTTGGCGTCACCGGAGCGAGCCTTCGAACTTTTGATCGATCCGGACTCGCAGCGCAAATGGATGCTGGGCACCGTCACCCACGGATTGGCCGGGGATGTAGCAGCCCCACTGGTGGGTTCTCGGATGATGGCCTTCACCGGCATTTTCGGTCTTGGGTTTCTGGATCTCATGACGGTGACCGAACTCGAAGCGCCACATCGGTGGGTGGTGGAACACAATGGAACTCTGATCCGTGGTGACGGCATCTTCACCGTCGAGAAAACAATCGGCGGATCCATCATCACCTGGACCGATGACGTCGACCTGCCCTTCGGCATTATCGGGCGAATTGGATGGATTGCGATTCGTCCCGGGGTTGCGTGGGGATTTCGCGCGTCACTGAAGAAATTGGCCGCGCTCCTTGATGCAGAGCTGAAGTCTGCCCGTCGCTGAATTCACTCCCGAGACTGGCAACGATGCTGCGGCACCAACTCAACTCAGCTGTTGTCGGCGTCCGTTGCCGGTGCCGACTTCGCGGCGGCCGGTGCATGAATAACCACAAAACCTGACTCCAGGTCGATCCGCAGATCGCCCTTCTCGCCCTGGCCCTCTTCTTCGCGGCGTAACTCTTTCGATCGTCTCTCTTCGATCTCGTGCCGCATGCCCGGATTGAAGATCTCGCCTAGTGGTCCCACCGGGTCAGCTTACGTGACCTGAGACAACGGGGAGACGCCGGCTCGCAATTATCCCGCCGGCGGAATGGCCGGTGCCGCTAGCAACGCAGCAGTGAGATCGCGCAATGCCTGCCGATAGCCGGCGTCATAGGCCAGATCCAGCGCTCGGGACGGCTTGAGACCATCGAAGAACAGCCCCGTCCGGCCGGTGTTGCTCTCGCCGGTGATCAGGCGCAGGGTGGCCTCGGCGCCCTCTTCGATGGTGGACCGTGGGGTGACACCGCTGTCGAGCACCATTGCGGTGGCCATGAACGTTGCCGGATGCAGGCAGTTCACGACAACCCCGGAGTTGCTGAGCTCGGCCGCCAGATCGAAGGTGTGGCAGACCAGCGCCAGTTTTGACCGCCGATAGGCCACAGTGCCGTCATAGTCGTGGGTGAATTCCGGGTCGGTCAGGTCAACCGGTGCCTGGCCGAGTGATCCGACGTTGACAATGCGTGCGGGCGCCGACGCCTGTAGAAGTGAGCGCAACAGATCCGAGAGCAAGACCGGCGCCACGTAATTGACTGCGAGGCGCAATTCATGACCGTCAAGGCTCAGTTCACGCGGGTCCCCGGGCGCCCCGAAGCCGACCCCGGCGTTGTTCACCAGTACGTCAAGACGCTCAGTGGACTGAATGACTTCGGTGGCCATTGCCCGAATTTGGGCAATCGAGGCGAGATCGGCCTGATAGCAGCGAAGTGTCCCGGTCCCGCCGGTAGCGATTAGGAATACTTTCAGTTCGTCAATTTTTTGCTGGTCCCGCCCGTGGGCCAGGACGTGCCAGCCCATTCCGTACAAGACGGTGGCCAGGTACCGGCCGAGGCCAGAAGTTGCGCCGGTGATCAGGACCGTGGGGGAGCTGGGGACCATGGCACCAAATCTAGGGCATCGGAAGGTCAGCGACCCTGGAACTGCGGTGCTCGTTTGTCGATGAACGCCTGCATTCCCTCTCGGTGATCCGCCGATGCGAAACAGGCTCTTTGGGCTTCTTCTTCGAAAGCAAGGGTGGCGCCGAGAGCGCCGGTCACGCCGACGTGCAGTGAGGCTTTGATCCAGCCGTAGCTACCGGTGGCGCCGGCAGCCAATGCGCGGGCGGTGGTAGCTGTGGTCGTGCTGAGTTCGTCGTCCGGCGCGACACCGGTCACCAAACCGATCCGCATCGCTTCGGCACTTCCCACCCGTTCGCCGCTGAACATCAATGCGGTGGCGCGGCCGAGGCCGATCAGGCGGGGGAGGGTGAAAGAGGCGCCCGAATCTGCGGTCAGGCCCACCCCGGCGAATGCCATCGTGAAGGTGGCCGATTCAGCCGCGATTCGCAGGTCGCAGGCGAACGCCAGAGCCGCGCCGGCCCCGGCGGCAACGCCGTTGACAGCGGCAATCACCGGTTTGCGCATGCCGATCACAGTTTCGATCATCGGGTTGTAGAAGTCGGGAACAGTGGTGGCAACTGATGGGTCGCCGGCCGCGCTGAGCGAAAGGTGTTCCTTGAGGTCCTGCCCGGAACAGAACGCCCGCCCGGCTCCGGTGATCACCACCGCTCGAACCGAGTCGTCAGCCGCGGCAGCTCGCAGCGCGGGCAAAAACTGCGCCTTGAGCTCGGTGTTGAAGGCGTTGAATGCGCCCGCACGGTTCAGGGTAAGGGTCCTGACCCCCTGGTCATCGCTGACCAACAGGACTGGATCGGTACTCCCTGAACTACTGGAAACTGCGGTTGCAACGGCATTGTCAGCCATATTCAAACTCCTGGAAGGTTCGAGGGCGAGCTGGGTGGTGACCGGCGACTCGGGATCCGGAGCGCGCTTACCCACACTCTAGGCAGCAGGGTGCCCGGTGGGGCCCGCGGGACTCGCGGTGGCCAAAATCGACCTGGGTTCGTCATCTGGGCTTCTCATAAGAGAGAATAAGTAGCCTGCTTCGTGCGGGCCGACCCAAACCGGGGTGGTAGCCGGTCGGAGTCGACTTATTGATAACTGTGGTGGAGGGAGTCGCACATGGCGGCCATGAAGCCCCGTACCGGGGATGGTCCTCTTGAGGTTACGAAGGAGGGTCGCGGCATCGTCATGCGTGTTCCGCTCGAGGGCGGTGGCCGCCTCGTTGTCGAGATCTCGGCCGACGAAGCCTCCGCTCTGGGCGACGCGCTCAAGGCAGTAGTGAGTTAGGCAGTAGCGATTTACGCTTTATTCAGTGGCAGCAATGTAGTCGGGCCGCACCCGCGCGGTCAGAGCAGCAAGAAGCCCGTCATGCAAACCCTTGTGGGATTGTTTGACGGGCTTCTTGTCGCTCAAGCTGATCAGAGCAATGTTTCGTACAGCGCAACAGTGGTTGCTGCGACGGTATTCCAGGAGAACGATTCCACTGCTCTGGCCCGGCCGGCCAACCCCATCGCGGTGGCTCGGGCCGGATCGGCGATCAATTCGTTGACCTTTGCCGCAATGTCGGCTTCGAAGGTCTTCGTATCCGCCGGGTCGTAGTGCACCAACAATCCGGTCTCACCGTCATTTACCACTTCCGGGATACCACCGACGTCGCTGGCAACGACAGCGCTGTGGCACGCCATCGCCTCCAGATTCACGATGCCCAGCGGTTCGTACACCGACGGGCAGGCAAATACATCCGCCGCCGAGAGAACCTGCTTCACCTGATCGAGGCTGAGCATCCCGTTGAGCCAGAAAACTCCCGGTCGAGTGCTCTGCAGGGCCTCCACTGCTGCTGCCGTCTCTGCGGCGATTTCCGGGGTGTCCGGCGCGCCGGCGCACAGCACCAGCTGCGCTTCGGGGGCAAATTGATGCGCGGCAGCGATCAGGTGCCCCACGCCCTTCTGGCGGGTGATTCGGCCGACGAAGGCAACAATCG
>JBBSUU010000207.1:0-5853 GCA_038234115.1 Mycobacteriales bacterium | reverse complement strand
GAGGGGGCGTTTGTCAGGCATTTCTAGGCTCTCCCGCGGTGTCAGCTGTCCCCGCGCAGGATCGGTCGCAACGCATCCAGCACCGCGGCATCCTCGATCGTTGACGGCACCACCTCGGTCCGGCCATCTGCGATGCCGCGCATGGTGCGTCGGAGGATTTTGCCGGAACGAGTTTTCGGCAATCCGTCGATGACCGAGACATCCCGGAAGGCAGCCACCGGTCCGATATCCCGCCGAACCAGCGCCACCAACTCCTGTCTCAAAATCTCGTGGTCCATCTCGACGCCGGCCTTGAGAACCACCAACCCTCGCGGCAGTTGCCCTTTGAGTTTGTCCGACACTCCGATGACCGCGCACTCGGCCACCGCCGGATGCGATGCCAGCACTGCTTCTATCGAGCCGGTGGACAATCTGTGCCCGGCAACGTTGATCACGTCATCGGTGCGGCCCATCACAAACAGATAGCCGTCCGCATCCCGGTATCCGGAGTCACCGGTCAGGTAGTAGCCGGGGAACTGACTCAGATATGACTGAAAATAACGGTTGTCGTCACCCCACAGCGTCGGCAGTGCCCCCGGCGGCAACGGCAGCCTGATACAGATCGCTCCTTCGAGGTTTGCCGACACGGGCTCGCCGCTCGGATCCAGGATCTGCACATCCCAACCGGGTACCGGCATAGTGGCTGATCCCGGCTTGACCGGCATCGGCTCCAGACCCCGCAGGTTGGCCGCGATCGGCCACCCCGTTTCGGTCTGCCACCAATGGTCGATCACTGGAACACTCAGCTTTTCCGTTGCCCAGTGATAGGTCTCGGGATCGAGCCGCTCACCGGCCATGAACAGTGTCCGGAAGGCCGAAATATCCTGATTGGCAAGCAGTTCGGCTTCGGGGTCTACTTTGCGGATTGCGCGCAACGCCGTCGGTGCGGTGAAAAGTGCTTTGACTCGGTGCTGGGAAAGTACCCGCCAGAACGCACCCGCATCCGGTGTTCCCACGGGCTTCCCCTCGTAGAGAACCGTGGTCGCACCGACCAACAACGGGGCATAGACGATATAGCTGTGGCCGACCACCCAACCAACATCGGAGGCCGTCCAGAAAACATCGCCGGCAGTGATGTCGTAGATATTTGCCATCGACCAGGTCAACGCCACCGCATGACCACCGGTATCGCGGACCACACCCTTGGGTTTCCCGGTCGTTCCGGACGTGTAAAGGATGTAGAGCGGGTCCGTGGCGGCAACCGGCACCGCTGCTACCGCGTCGGCAGCCATCACCTCCCCCCAATCGACGTCGCGCTCCCCCATCGTCGCAGCGCACTGTGAACGCTGAAATACCACCGTCCGGCTCGGCTGGTGAGACGCCTTTGCCAGTGCCGCGTCAACGATCGGTTTGTATTCGACCACCCGGCCGGGCTCCAGCCCGCAGGAAGCCGCGACCATCACTGTCGGCTTGGCGTCATCAATGCGGGCGGCCAACTCCTTGGCGGCAAAGCCGCCGAACACCACCGAGTGCACAGCACCCAGACGTGCGCACGCCAACATCGAGATGACGGCCTCCGGCACCATCGGCATGTAAATCAACACCCGGTCACCCTGCTGGACGCCGAGAGCGCGAAGGCCGCCGGCACAACGACTCACCAGGTCCAGCAATTCTGCGAAGCTGTAAGTCCGAACGGTTCCGGTCATAGCCGAATCCCAGATCAGCGCAGGCTGATCGCCGCGCCCCTGCGCCACCTGCCGATCCAGGGCGTTGAAACTGGTGTTCAGTTCGCCATCCGGAAACCAGCGGTAGAGCGGCGCAGCGCTGTCGTCCAGCGCGACTGTCGGCGACTTTGTCCAACTGACCCGAGCGGCAGCTGCGAGCCAGAAGGATTCCCGATCATTCAGGCTGGCGTCGAAGGCGTCCTGATACTTACCCATCTGATGACCTCACTGTCACAGGCTCCCTCGGAGCACCGCTTCGCGGCGGTTGATGCCAATACTGGCACGGACCCCTACCCAAAGCCGTGGCCCTGGGCACAACAGCTAAGCGCTGAGCAGGACTGCCGGGTCCGTGTAGACGAGGCCGTGGGCCTGCGCGACCGGCTCGTTGACCAGATGTCCACCAAAGGTGCTGAGGCCTTTGGCCAATGCCGGATCCGCCTTGGCAGCACCTTTGATTCCGAGGTCGGCCACCTTCACCAGGTAGGGCAGGGTCGCGCCGGTCAGGGCCAGCGTCGAAGTCCGGGCCACTGCCCCGGGGATGTTCGCGACGCAGTAGTGCACTACTCCTTCTTCGATGTAGGTCGGATCGGAGTGCGTGGTGGCCCTGCTGGTTTCGAAACAGCCACCCTGATCGATGGCAATGTCGACGGCCACACTACCCGGGCGCATGCTGGCAATCATGGCTCTGGAAACCAACTTTGGCGCCTTTGCGCCCGGTACCAGGACCGCACCGATAAGTACGTCCGATTCCGCAATGTAGGCCGCCATCCGGGCCCGGTTCGGCGTCACCAGATCAAGTCTGCCCTCGAAAATATCTGACAGATAGGCCAATCTTGCTGGGTTGGTGTCGAAAACCCTGACGATTGCGCGCATTCCGAGCGCGATCTTGGCCGCTTCGGTTCCGGAGACACCACCGCCGATGATGGTCACCTTGGCTGCCGGGGTCCCCGGAACGCCGCCGAGGAGGATGCCGGCGCCACCGGCCGGGCTCTCCAGGTGATGGGCGGCGGCCTGCACGGCCAGCCGGCCGGCCACCTCGCTCATCGGTGTCAGCAGCGGCAGACGCCGATCCGGCGTCTGTACGGTCTCGTAGGCGATGGAGTCGACGCGGCGCTCCAGCAGGAAATCCGTCAGCTCTCGATCGGCTGCCAGATGGAGATAGGTAAAGAGTTGCTGGCCGGGGCGAAACCGGTGGTACTCAGAGGGGATCGGTTCCTTCACCTTGACTATCAGATCGGCCGCGGCGAAGACGGCGTCGGCGTCCGCGGCGATGCTGCCGCCGGCTGCGACGTATTCCTCGTCGCTGAAGCGGGACCCGTTGCCGGCTCCGGTTTCGATGACCACCCGGTGGCCGTGGTGCACCAACTCGTAAACGCCGTCCGGCTGCATGGCGACGCGGTTCTCGTTGTCCTTGATCTCTTTCGGTACGCCGACAACCAATGCGGACATGCGGGGCTCCTTGCTACTGACGGACTGAGAACCAGAGCTTACGACCGGCCTTTTCGGCTCCGCGACCAGGTCGGTGCACTTACCTCTTTTTGCCCTGACCCGGTATGAAACGAACTCTCTGTCCAGACCGACCATCACCAGATTCGGGAAAAAATGATTACGGGTAACCAAACTTATGAGTTCGATGCTACGAATAGGTAGTGGACCGGTACCCGAGCCGCCCACATCAGCCAGGAGTCCCCGTGTCAGAGACGTCGTTGGACCACAAGCGCGGTGGTCGCTTGCGCCGGAACATGCTGATGCTTGGACCGGCCTTCGTTGCTGCGGTGGCCTACGTCGATCCCGGCAATTTTGCGACAAACTTCTCCGGCGGGGCCAGCTTCGGATACAAACTCATCTGGGTCATCGTCGCGGCCAACCTGATGGCGATGCTGATCCAATACCTCACCGCCAAACTCGGTGTAGCCACCGGTTCGGATCTGGCCACCCTGTGCCGCAAACATTTTCCGCGGCCGGCTGTCTGGGGTTTGTGGGCCCAGGCCGAAGCGGTGGCCATTGCCACTGATATCGCCGAGATCGTCGGCGGCGCTGTCGCGTTGAATCTCCTGTTCGGCGTACCGCTGTCCATCGGTGGATTGATCACCGTGATGGTGGCTTTCGGACTGCTGGCAGCCCAGAAAAACGGACACCGCCCCTTTGAATTGGTGATCGGCGGGCTGCTGCTCATCATCGCCCTCGGATTTGGGTATTCGCTCATCGGCGCCGGTGTCGATCCGGTTGCCCTGGGTGCGGGCATGATCCCCGGCTTCGCCGGCACCGAGAGCATCCTGCTGGCCACCGGCATTCTCGGCGCAACCGTCATGCCGCACGTCATCTACGTCCATTCCGCACTGACGCCCCAGCGTTACCAGTTGGAACCAGGAGACCGCCTGGCAATGCCGACGCCGCAGCGCCGTCATCTGCTACGGACCCAACGACTTGACGTGTTGATCGCCATGGGGGCGGCGGGAGTGGTCAACGCAGCAATGCTGATTATCGCCGCGCAGCTGTTCTTCCAGACAGACACCCCGGTGACCACACTGGAGGAAGTGCACAGCGGGCTCGGCCAGATGCTGGGTTCTGGCGCTGCGATCCTATTTGCGATCGCGCTCTTGGCTTCCGGCCTGGCAGCCTCGGCCGTTGGTACCTACTCCGGACAGGTGGTGATGGCCGGTTTCATCAAGCGTAAAATTCCGCTGGTAGTTCGTCGTCTGATCACCGCTGTTCCGGCCATTGCGCTCCTGGCCACCGGTGCAGACCCCACCAATGCTCTGGTGTGGTCTCAGGTGGTCCTCAGTTTCGGTATCCCGTTCGCGCTCGTGCCGCTGATCTGGTTCACCGCGAAGCCGAAAATAATGGGGCTATGGGTGAATCGTCCGGCGGTTACCATCGTTGCCGCCATCGTCGCGCTCCTCATCATCGGCCTCAATGGGTACCTGCTGTACTCCCTGCTGTTCGGGTGATCAGGCCGGTTCATCGCGCGACTCCTGTGGCGCACCTCATCACCGGAAACGGAAACAGCTCGCTCACCGCCGACGAGGTAGCAAGTAGAGGGAATCGATTCAGCAAGTTTCGACGACGTCGAGCATTTTCCGAAAAGAAGGCGCCCTCCGCCCAGGGGTAAATAGTAGGACCAGATGGGTACCAAAAGCGGTTTCATGAATGACGTTCGCGCAGCATCCGCAGTACGCAAGGCCGGCAAGCGGCAACGCCAGCGGCTGGAGCGGGAGTTGGCCAGTTATCACGGCCCGGCCGAGCGACTCGACATCGAGACCATCGTCAGTCGTTACCCAGCAGATCAGACCACTCCCTCTGGGTCTGCCAAGACGACCCAGGTCACTTCTGGGCCCTGACCCACGTCCACTGGGCAAGCGCCGAGCGCCTCGAGCCGTGCGACCTCGGCGGCCTGGTCGTCGGGCCGGTAGTCGATATGGAGGCGATTTTTCGACAGGTCAAACTTACGCCTTGGTGCGCAGCGGTGACCTGAAAGGAATCCAGATCGGCGGTCGAAACCAGTGGCGCGTAGAGCGAATCATGGTTGAGAAATACATTGAGCAGGCTTACCGCAAGACGGCATTGAATCTGTCCGAGCTTCCCCCGATGCTGCCAAGTGATGACTGACCAGCGTATTTGTGAAAAGCCGAACAGCCACAAACCGCAGATGTAGAACAGACGCACTCGAGCAAGTTTGCCGCCGAAATCCGCGCCGATACGCCGACGCTGCGCCCCGCGCAATGCTCACTCCGGATCGGGGCGGGCCCAGTCGGTGCGGACATCGCGGACATCTTCGGCGAGCTCCTCGACGCTCGGCAGCGCTGGGCGAACGTCGTTGGGCAACGCCCGATAAGTCGTATAAGTGGAGATCGCCAACGGCGTCTGCAATCCACGTAGGGCATATTGAACGGCCACGTCGTCGCGATCGGCGGCCAACCGGTCGAGCCCACCGACTACGCCAGCTGGACCGCGGTGCAGGGGGCCATCCGCACCAGCCCGGGACAGCCGCTGGCACTGGAGATCGACCGCGACGGGCAGCGTCGCCAACTCACCGTGACACCGATCGCGAACACGATCTACCTCGAGTCCGGCAGCGAGGAGACGACCTCCGCGGGATACCTGGGCGTGAGCCCGGTGTTCGGCTTCGCCCGCCAGGAGTTCAGCGACG
>JBBSUU010000206.1:0-5890 GCA_038234115.1 Mycobacteriales bacterium | reverse complement strand
GTTGATAGTCGGATCCGTCCGCTGCCAATGTCAGGTGCGGACTGCGATAGGTCATGGGTGAGTCATTCGTGAGGAAGGCGGTGAAGTGAATTTCCTTGACCTGCGTCAGCTTGACCAGCTGCGCGACATTGTGGGCTCGCACGCCGCCGCCGGCCAGGATGGTCAACTCGTCGCCGGCCTCGGAGACCATCTGCCGGATCACCGTGGCCCCCTGTAACGCAGTGGGTCGGCCTCCCGAAGTGAGAATTCGCTTGACGGCATATTGCTTCAGCAACTCGACCGCAGCAATCGGGTCAAGTGCCATGTCGATCGCGCGATGGAAAGTGACCGGCATGGAGCCCGCTGCCTCCAACAGGTCGCTGAGCGCAGCTTCGTCGACCCGGCCGGCCGGAGTCAGCGCCCCGATCACCACGCCGTGTGCCCCCTGCTCTCGTGCGGTGGTGATGTCACTCCGCATCACTTGCAGTTCGCTGGTGCTGTAACAGAAATCGCCGCCCCGAGGTCTGATCAACACATTGACCTCGGTGCGTCCGCAAACTTGGAGCGCGTGCTCGATCAGCGCCGAACTCGGCGTCAGCCCTCCCTCCGAGAGCGCAACACACAACTCGACGCGATCAGCGCCGGCCGCGGCCGCCGCCGCCACACCATCGACGGAATCGACACAGACCTCGGTCAGGATTGGCTTCATGACGTGAGTTTCACATATTCCGCAGCACCGCTTCGGCGCCAGTCGACTCGCCAAGCCGCGATTGGACCGGAGTCCGGATGCAGACCGATAAGCTCCCATTCGCCGTGACTAGACTTCGTCGTCGGTGCTGCCAGGAAGCCGTCCGGCGATCGGGCACCGCGCCATGACATACCGACAGGTTGCTGCTCACGATGATTCGTAAGACCCTGGCTTCGCTGATGATCGCTGCGCTGCTCGCTGGCGTGTCCGGCTGCAGCGACAACGCGGCCGGCACCACCAACGCAGCCGGCACCACCAATGCGACCGGCACCACCAATGCGGCCGGCGCCGACAACGCGGCCGGCACCACCAACGCAACGACAGCTTCCGCGGCCAACACTTTTGACGCGACCGGCACCATTAGCGCGGCGACTGCCGGCGGCGCGACGACAGCTTCTGCGGCCGGGGCGCGGCCGCTCACCGATCAGGAGGCCCAGCGTATGGCCGACCTGCGTTTCAACAACTTCAACGCCGGGACGAAAGCCATTTCGGGCACCATCACCGATGGCGCCACCCAGGTGGCACTCACCGGCTGGATCAACTATGTCGATCAGGTCGGATATGCGCTGGCCGGCCCGGGCAAGAGCCAGACCGCGAGCCCGTTCCTGGTCGAATGGACCTTGGGCGAGGTCGGAATCCAGAACTTTTCGGGCCCGACTCCCCCACTTCCGGTTCCGGTGCAGGGCTGGCAGGTCCAGCAATTTGACGCGAAAGTTTCATTCCTCGCGAACGCCCAGGCAATTCTGCTGAATCTGACATCGGATCGACCGGATGATCCGCAGATACTGGCCCGCTCCTCGGCGCAGTGGCTGCGTTCCGACGAGGTCAATGGTGTCGCAGTTGACGTCTTCGCCGGACCGAAGGAAGCTGATGGCCAAGCTCCGGACCCGACCGACACATCCGAGTCCCGGCTGCGTTATTGGGTTGACGACGCCGGTAATTTATTGCGGATCGAGATGCGGATTGGGACCGACCAGTGGAGCCTGATCGACTTTACCGACGCGACCGGCGTCACCATCCCGAACCCCAACAACACCGGCGGTTCAGCTACCGCTGTGCCCACCAGCCAATAATTCACCGGAGTGCCCCCGCTTCGCCCATTCCACTCCGAGGGTGAAGCGTGATGGCGCGTGCAGTTCCTCCATGGCCTCGGCGATCCGCCTGCGGACCGTCCGGACCGACAGACCCAAGATGCGCGCGATGGTTTCATCGGGTATCCCCTGCGCCAGCAGCGTCAGTACTGGTGCCCACCCATCTTCTTGCCCCACGATCGGCTCAGCGCGTATCCAGAGTTGATCGAAGAGCGCGGCCAATGCGCCGGTCACCGTGTCGTTGCGAACCAACAACATGTTCGAGGGCTGCGCTTCTCCCCAGGTGATCGGCATCGAAGCCACTACGCCGGGGTCCACGTAGAACCAACCGGGCAGCGTCGACAGCATGCGGACCTCGAACCCGATCTGCATCATCCGCGAGAGCACCTCCATCGCCGGCCGGTTCTGCAGGAACTCCACCGGGACCAGCACCCGCATCCCGATATCGGGCCCCATGAACTCCGAAACCCGCAGCAGATCCGGGCCGATCACATCCAACAGCACCGCTGGGTCGGGGATAACGCAGCACGGGCTGCGCGGAGAGTCGCCGGCCGCGAATCGCCACCAGGCATCCCACACCTCGAGTTGACCGTGCACGACCTCGGCGCGCAGGGGATGGTCATCACCGGGCTGACCCAGTTCCCAATCCCGCAACAGCGCCGGGAGGGCGTCGAGCAGTTGCGAAATCCGCGCGCTACTCGCGCTTTGGTGTGCCAGCTCAGCCTGAACCGCTTGCACTACGGCCAGGTCCGGAGCAGCCACGTCGAGCGTGTCACCGCGCTGCGAGATAAAGCCCGCCGTGGTCAGCGTCGCCAACGCCTCATCGAATCGGTCCGCCGGAAGTCCATCCAGAAGCTGCGCCAGGACCTTGACCGAAGTAGGTCTGGCACGCAGGGCTGCAGCCAAAGTCCGGCGGTCCGGATGGTTTTGATCCTGCAGTTGTATCTGCAAATTCATCCGCGATGACTCCTGGCGTAGATCTTTCGGGGTGGATTTCACCGTTGACGACCACAAATGGCTGCCCGGATTGTAACTTTCAGCAGAGAGGATCAAATAGGCCCATCCGAACATCCACTCTGGTGCACCCTCTCTTACGTCACTTATATCGAGGTAGGTCATGAACATTTCGCAGTCCGTCATCGCACGCTCGGCCTTCGGAGCCTTGCTCGCAGCCTCATTGGTTGCCTGCGGCGCCACCGTCAGTGGTACTGCGCTGCCTGATCCGGCGGCGCTGGCCGCAGCCGCCCGTGGGGCGGTGCCCACCGATATCACAGGTCTTCCGACTGATATTCCGACTGATATTCCGACCGCCCCAGGTCAGCTTCCGACCGAGGAGGCCGGCAGCCCGGTCGAACCGAATACGACCCAGGTTCCCGATGTCACCCCGGTCCCCGATCAGCCCACCGATATCGGAAGCCTTCCCACCGATCTGGGAGGTATCCCCGGCTTCGGCGAACTGCCGCAGGGCTGGCCGGCTGATGTGGTGTTGCCAGAAGGGGCGGTCGTGAGTTTCGGCTATGGCGACGAAACCGATAAAACCGTACTGTTCAGCGCTCCTGGGACCTCCGTGTCCGATCTCGGTGCCTATTTCGAATCCAGCTTGCCGGCAGCGGGATACGCAGCCGGCCAAACCGGCGAGTTCAGCGGCATCTATTCCGGCAGCTTCACCAAGGACGGGGTAAGTGTCACGGTGGGAATCATTGACCTGGACGGCGAGATCACCGGCACGGTCACCATTACCAACTCCTGATCGCGGCAGCAAAGCATCAGCCGGGGATGAGCGCCGCCTTGCCTGCTTCGCCCTTGTCCATCAGGTCGTAGGCCTGCCCAGCGCCGTCCAGGTCGAACTGGTGGCTGACGACAACTTCCGGATGCAATTCCCAGACCGGCAGCCGCTCCAGCAGTTCGGCCATCCGACCGACCGAGGAAACCCAGGATCCAACCAGCGTGATCTGCTTGTGGATCACCTCATGGCTGACGTCGAAGGTGATGTCGTTGCCTTCGCCGACAAAGCCCATTCGGCCCCATCTGGCCAGCGACGTCAGACCCACCCGACGGCCGGCTGGATGGCCGGAACAATCGATGGCAACGGTCGGCTTCCCATTCAGCCTCCCAGCCAGATCCGCCGGGCTGACGATCTCATCAATCGCGCCCAATTCCAGGGCCAACGCCGCGCGGGACTCTGACGGGTCGGTCCCGTAGATCGGCGTCGCACCGAGCTTTTTGGCCAGCAGGCCGGCCGCGATACCCACCGGGCCCAGCCCGGTCACCACGACGGTGTCGTTCCCACTGACTTGCAGTCGACACAGCGCCTCGTAAGCGGTGGAAAAACCACAGGCCACGCAGGCACCGTCCACGTAAGACAGGTAATCCGGCAGCCGCAGGCAGGTGACTTCTTCGGCCAACAAATACTCGCCGTGGCCGCCGTCGCGCTGCCAACCGTAGGCGCTGCGAAGTAGAGAGGTGCAACTGATGAAGTATCCGCGCACGCATTCGGCGCATTGTCCGCAGCCCGTGATGTGGTACACCGCAACACGATCGCCGACGGCAAGTCGCTTGGTGCCGGGCCCCAGCGCGACCACCTGCCCGGACGGTTCATGACCGGCGATGACATCGTTGTAACCCTCTGGTCCGGATCCGAGATGTTCGCGGTAGATCGCGCGTACATCACTGCCACAGATGGTGGACGCCTTCATCGCCAGCAGGACCTGCCCGGGTCCGGGCTTGGGGACCGGGATATCCGATCGGAGAAGGGTTTTGCTGCCACCGGGCAGGTAAACCCCGCGCATCACATCAGGAATGACTGCGGAACTCATGACAGGTTGGCCCTTTCGCCGGACTGGGTGCATCACTGGGCATCAGGCTACCGTCGACGGTCCTTGATGCCTGAACAACAACGCACAGATCCGGGCAACTGAACAAACAAGCCCTTACAACCGCGGCAGCGGCGCACGGCCGGGTGGCCCCAATCGTGCGCCGCCCCGGCGCGCGATTTTTTGGCCCCAACCGTGCGCCGCCCCGGAGTTATCTCCGGGATCCGGCAATCTCGTCATGAGAGCTTTCAACAGCGGCGAATTCCGGGTTGTCCTCATAGGACTTCGCCTTCGCGACACCGAAGATGATCAGCGCGTAGACGGCCTTGGCAACAATATCTGCTACCGAGTAGCCGACCTGCTTGTAAACCCAGGCATCGGCGCCGCCGATGTCCAGCAGCGGAAGCACATAGGCGATGGGGTAGACGACCCAGCTGATGACAAGTAGGAACCGGAGGCGACTCAGTGTCTTGCGAACCGATACGGGCTGGCTGTCCAACGACTTGCTCAGCTGCACGAAGAGCACGTACAGGATGTAGAGGAAGGGGATCATGGACAGTAGACCGAAGACGATACGAGTGGTGTTATCAACGCTGATCTCACCGGGGTAACCGAGCGCGATCATCAGCGCGGCTGCCGGCACGAGCCGCATCAGCAGTCCGGACTGCACCTTGCGGGCGAGCGCCAGCACGGCGATCAACTCGACCAGGAGCAGCGGCACCGTCAGAAACCAATCGACGTACCGGTATCCCTCATTGAAGGAGGTCCCGGCGGCCTGGGTGTAATCGCCGGTGCCGCCGACGGACGTCGTGACGAATGCCGCCTTGAACGAGTCAAAGATGCGGAAGTAGTGATAGGCCGCGATTCCGCACACGATGATCGCCACCGTGATCGCCTGCCGATAACGCGGCAAGATCCGCGGCAGCGAAATGAGCAGGAACAGCGCGGTGAACAACTGCGACGCAATGACGAGCGACAGGAAGTTGTAAACGGTGTCGTACTGCCCGTTCGACATGATGTCGGGAATCACTTGATCCTCCTTGGACCTGCGGGAAACTTCTTGGTCTTTTAATTAAGCAACTAAGTTAGTAAAAAAGTCAACGGTTTCGGCCGAAATGTATTCCAACCACGTTCTCGCCCATAGACTGGTTTCTAACCAGGGACCGGAGGTCGCATGAGCACAGAGATCGGCCAGTCCCATACCCTTGTCGGTTTCCCGGCGGCGGCCGTCGAATTCGTCAACGTCATGCAGCGCAACC
>JBBSUU010000205.1:0-5899 GCA_038234115.1 Mycobacteriales bacterium | reverse complement strand
CGGTGCCCGCTGCCGTGATGGAGAAATTGCCGCTGGGCCAGGCGCTGCGCCGGTCCACTCGGCTTGGTAAGGGCCTGCTGGTCCGGATGTTGGGTGCGGTTGCGGTTACCTCCATTGTCGGCACCCTCGTGGGCTCACTGATTGGTACCGCGCTGCCCATTCCGACCGATATCTCCGGATTACTCCTGACCATGGGTGTCTCGGCCGTGGTCTCGGCCTTCACCACCCCGTGGGCTGCCTCGGTGATCGCATTGCTCTACGTGGACGCCCGCATCCGCAAGGAAAATCTCGGTGCGGTGCTGGCCCAGGCGGCTGGCGCCGCCCGGGCCTGAGCACTGGCTGATGAAGCTGCTCAGCCGGCAGGTCCGAGCAGGTCGGCCGGGATGAGGATCGACCCATCCGACTCCGGGCGCAGCACCCGCCACGGTGAGAGGAATTGCCGCGCGGCCAGTTCGGCGTACATCAGTGCCGTTCGGCGTTGCAGCAAGGCGTCGGATTCAAAGGAATCCAGGGCGCGGTCGGCATTTTCCAGGGCCCGCCCCTTCGCCCGCGCTGCAGCCAGCTTCACCGGCACATCCAGCAGGATCTGCAGGTCCGGCGCGGGGATCTCGAAGCGGTCGATCTCGATGTCGCGAACCCAATCGGCGAAGTCGTTGGGAGTTTCCGGCGCGCCAAGTCGCGCCGAGCCGTAGGCGGCATTGGACGAGATGTAACGGTCCAGCAGCACAATGTCGTTGTCGGCCAACGCTTCTGCGATATCCTCCACCGCTCCCCGGCGGTCCAGCGCGAAGAGCAACGCCGAACCGTAGACCGACTCCGAGAGATCTCCGAGCCGGCCGTACAGCGCGTCCCGCACCAGATCGGCGTGCACACTCTGGCCGTACCGCGGGAAGGCCAGCCTCGCGACCGACCGGCCCTGTTCGGTCCAACGCCGGGCCAGGTTCCCGGTGAGCGTTGCCTTTCCCGATCCGTCGAGTCCTTCGACGACGATCAGACGTCCCACCGGTGTACCTGTGCCCTTCGCAGTTCAGCTCGACGTGAGCTGGTGAATCAGTAGCGGTAGTGGTCCGCTTTGTACGGGCCTTCGACATCGACGCCGATGTACTCGGCCTGTTCCTTGGTCAGCTTGGTCAGTTCGCCGCCCAGTGCCTCGACGTGGATCTTCGCAACCTTTTCGTCCAGGTGCTTGGGCAGCCGGTAGACCTCGAGGTCGTACTCGTTGCGCTTGGTGAACAGCTCGATCTGGGCGATCGTCTGATTGGCGAACGAGGCCGACATGACGAACGAGGGGTGACCGGTGGCATTGCCGAGGTTGAGCAGACGCCCTTCGGAGAGCACCAACAGGGTCTTGCCGCTGGTGAAGGTCCACAGGTGCACCTGCGGCTTGATCTCCACCCGGCTGATGCCTGCAAGCTTGGCCAGACCGGCCATGTCAATTTCGTTGTCGAAGTGACCGATATTGCCCAGCACCGCCTGATGCTTCATCGCCTGCATGTGCTGCGTGGTGATGATGTCCTTGTTGCCGGTGGTGGTGATGATGAAGTCGGCGCGAGAAATGGCCTGGTCGATGGTGGCCACTTCGTAGCCGTCCATCAGTGCCTGCAGCGCGCAGATCGGGTCGATCTCGGCGATGATGACGCGGGCGCCCTGGCCACGCAGGGACTCCGCGGAGCCCTTTCCGACGTCGCCGTAGCCGGCGATCAAAGCGACCTTGCCGCCGATCAGGACGTCGGTAGCGCGGTTGAGGCCGTCGATCAGGGAGTGCCGGCAGCCGTACTTGTTGTCGAACTTGGACTTGGTGACCGAGTCATTGACATTGATCGCCGGGAAGAGCAGTTCGCCGGCAGCAGCCAGTTGGTACAGGCGCAGCACACCGGTGGTGGTCTCCTCGGTGACGCCCATGATGGCCGGGGCCATTCTGGTGAAGTAGGTGTTGTCCGCCTGCAGGGAACCGCGAAGCAGTTCCAGAATCACGCTCCACTCTTCGGAGTCTTCGTCGCTGGACGGTGGTACAACGCCGGCCTTTTCGTACTGCAGGCCCTTGTGCACCAGCATCGTGACGTCGCCGCCATCGTCCAGGATCATGTTCGGTCCGAAGACTTCGTGGCCCTGGGCGTCGACGCTGCCGGCCGGCCAGCGCAGCATTTGGTCGGTGCACCACCAGTATTCGGGCAGGGTCTCGCCCTTCCAGGCGTAGACGGCAACTCCCTTGGGCTTCTCGGGGCTGCCGGTCGGGCCGACGACGGTGGCCGCGGCCGCATGATCCTGGGTGGAGAAGATGTTGCAAGAAACCCAGCGGACGTCAGCGCCCAGGCTGGTCAAGGTTTCGATCAGCACCGCGGTTTGCACCGTCATGTGCAGCGAGCCGGCAATCCGGGCGCCCTTGAGCGGCTGGACTTCGGCGAATTCGCGGCGTAGCGCCATCAGTCCGGGCATCTCGTGCTCGGCGAGTTTGATTTCCTTGCGGCCGAATTCGTGCAAACCAAGGTCTGCGACCTTGAAATCCAGGTTTCCGATGCGGTCGGCGACGAGCGCGACCTTTTCTTCAGTGACAGTCACTCAATGCTCCTTGACAGGTTCGGCGCCGCGGCGATCGGCAGCGCATGGGGGCCGGACTCGGGTCGTTACCCTGCACCGGACGCCCCCGCGGGGCGTGCATGTCAGCTATCAGGTTACCTGTAATACAGCCGTTACCAAGGGGCGGCCGCACCGCATCACATCAGCCGGACCGTCAGCTGATATCGCGACGCCGAAACAGGGTCAACGAGACCAGCAGCACGACACCGGCCCAGGCCAGCAAGACCAGCCCGCCGGTGAGATTCGAAACGTGAATCACGTCAGGCACCAGTCCCCCGCGGTCCCGGTCGTAGAGCAGCTCGCCATAGACATCGATCCCGCCGTCCGTTACCCAGGCGGCGACTGCCGTCTGGAACAGGTAGGGCTGCAGGGCCGGAAACACTGACCTGACTGTGCTTTCCATGACGACGAAGTAGACGAAGGCGATTCCGGTTGCTGCCGCGGTGTTTCGGAGCAGGTTGGCCAGGCCGAAACCCAGCACGCCGGCCGGGATGACCAGCAGCATGGCCCGAAGGTGCACCTGCAGCACCTTGGACCAGAAGTCGACCTGATCCTCGGCCGGCAATGATGTCACCGGCACCCCGCGATAGCTGATCAGCAACTGGGCGGTCGCGAACCAGATGACCTGGGCCAGAACGGCCAATACGAGTAACGCCGATAGCAACGCCAGAAGTTTGGCCCCCATCAGTCGCAGTCGCCGTGGCTCGTAGAACAACCAGGCGACGATGTTCTTGCTGGACCACTCCGCACCGATCGAGGATGCCGCCAGGACGAATCCGGCCAACGCCACCGCCGCCCCGACCGCCAGCGCGTAAGGAGCGACATTCCGCGGGGAGAAGGGCTGCTTGTCCAAGAACTGCTCAAGAGGAAAACTGTCCTCGGTCAATGACATCCCGCAGTAGCCTTCGGCACTGTCGCTGTTGTTGGATGCGGCCTGTTCGGCAAGACATTGATCGTGGTACTGCTGTTGTTCGACCAGGAGTTGATCTCTGGTGGCCGTTGCCGCGGCCAACTCGTCCGGCCCGGTTTGGACGTGGGAGAACCAGATGAACAGTCCGGCGACCAGGTAGCCCAGAACGCTCAGACCCAGCAGAAGTTTGGTGAATCGGCGCGACCGGAGGCGGCGAAACTCGGCGCCGACAAGCCGGCCGAAGCCGGGGGCAGCCGCTGGTGCTGGTTTTGAAGCTGTGACTGTCACCGGTCCGGCCCTCCCCTCGCGTGGCGACCTGAGCCGGTCGATGCCGGTGGCGGGGGCGATGCCGGTGGCGGAGGCGATGTCGGTGGCGGGGGCGATGTCGGTGGCGGGGGCGATGTCGGTGGTGCGGCGGCTGGATCTGACCGAATTGAGGCTGCAGCGTCGGAGTTATCACCGGTGAGATCCAAGAAAATGCTCTCCAGGTCAGTGGCAATCGGGCTCAGTTCGGTGAGGAAGAGCCCGGCATCGCTGAGTGCCTTTGTCACCATCGCCGGATCCGTGGCACCACCGACCCGCCACGCGTCGGCCATCGGGCTGACACGCAAACCCGCTTGCTGCAGCACTTCTCGGCCGGCTTCGGCATCGGCAAGTCGGACGCGGAGGTCGCCGGTGTTACCGGACGCGAGAAGGTCCGCGACCGTCCCGGCGGCGATCACACTCCCGTGGGACATGATGGCCACTCGATCACAGACCTGCTGCACTTCGCTGAGTTGGTGGGAGGAAAGGAGCACGGTGACCCCGGTGGTGCCAAGTTTCTTGATCAGCTCACGCACCTCGCGGATCCCGGCGGCATCCAGACCGTTACCGGGTTCATCCAGGATCAACAGTTCCGGATTCTTCAGGAGAGCAGCCGCGATCCCGAGGCGTTGCTTCATCCCTAGTGAATAGCCCTTGACCCGATCATCGGCGCGTGTGGTCAGGTCAACAAGCTCCAGCATTTCCTCGACCCGTGATTGCCGTATCGAAGATGCCTGCGCCAGCAAAGAGAGATTGAGCCGCGCGGAGAAACCCGGGAAGAACAGTGGGGTTTCGACCAGCGAGCCGATCCGGCCGATCACACTGGGGAGGTCCTGCGGTACCTGTTTGCCGAAGATTCGCATCGAGCCGGCGTCGGCCTTGACCAAACCAAGAAGTAGACGGATGGTGGTGGTCTTACCGGAGCCGTTCGGCCCGAGAAACCCGAAAACCCCGCCTTGTTCGACCAGCAGGTCGAGTCCTCGGACTGCATGCTCGGGCGGTTTACGCCAGCGTCGATAGGTTTTTTCCGCCCCGCTGATTTCAATGATCGCCATTGCGCCTCCCTTCCCCTGGGAGGACTATGCCCTACGAAACACCGCCGCCGGCGGGAGATGACCCGGTGAGTTGTTCATCGAGTCAGCTCAGCACGGCACGGATCTGGTCCAGCGCCTTTGCAGCGGCGTCCTGCAGTCCGGCCACACTCGGCCCGGCGGCGAGAACCTCCCGACTGGTGGTCGGAATGACGCACCCGAGGTTGTTGCCGAAAACCGTTGCCAGATCGTCGGCGGTGGCGCCCTGGGCGCCGAATCCCGGGGCCAGCAGGGGGCCATTGACCCGGCTCAGATCGACGCCGGTCTCCCCGATGGTTGCTCCGACCACCAGGCCAACAGATCCCAGTGGGTCTGCGCCCCGGTTAAACTGCGCCGCGGCATCGACAATTGCCTGCGCCACCATCTTGCCGTCGGCATCAATGGCATGTTGCACCTGCGGCCCCTCCGGATTTGAGGTCAACGCCAGGATGAACACTCCGCGACCGGTCTGCGCGGCCAGTTCGATCGCCGGGCTCAACGCCCCGAAGCCGAGGTAGGGCGAGAGGGTGAGGGCATCGGCGGCCAACGGGGATCCGTCGGCCAGGTAGGCCTGGGCATAGGCCGCCATCGTGGACCCGATGTCGCCGCGTTTTGCATCCATCAGCACCAGGGCGCCGGCTTCTCGAGCCCGCACCAGAAGGTCTTCCAACACCGCTATTCCGGCGCTGCCGAAGCGCTCGTAAAAGGCCGATTGCGGTTTCAGCATCGCCACCGTCGGCGCGAGTGCTTCGAGCGAAGTTTCGGTGAACCTTCGCAGACCGGCGACCGTGTCGTCCAGACCCCAGGCGTTGAGCAGCGCGGGGTGCGGGTCGATGCCGACGCACAACGGTCCGCGGTCGCTGATGGCGCCGACCAACCTGCTGCCGAATGACTCAACCATGTTTCCCCGATTCCTGTTGCCCAGCAGTTGGTCCGCTCATTGCAGCGTCGAGGCCGGCGATCGCCTTGTTCAGTCCTTGGACCAGCCCGGGGCCGCGGTAGATGAAACCGCTGTAGATCTGCAGCAGCGCCGCACCGG
>JBBSUU010000204.1:0-5950 GCA_038234115.1 Mycobacteriales bacterium | reverse complement strand
GCCGCCGCCGCGCTGGCCGAATCGGCCCACGAGAAACAACCGCCAGAACCGGATATCCAGCGAAAGAAGAAGTTGACTCCGCTGTTCCTGCTGTTACCGGCCGGGCTGGCGATGATCGTCTTCTTCATCATCCCGATGGTGACCCTGGCGTCGACGTCGTTGATGACGGGAACCCTGGCCGATGGCTTCACCCAGACCTTCCACTTCCCGACCTATGGGGAGGTGATCCGCGACTATTGGCCTCAGTTCCTCCGGTCCTTCCTGTTCGCCGCCATCGCGACCCTGGCGACCATGTTGATCGCCTACCCGTTGGCGTACATGATCGCGTTCAAATCCGGTCGCTGGCGGGCCATTTTGCTGGTGCTGATCATTGCCCCGTTCTTCACCAGCTTCCTGGTTCGCACGATTGCCTGGAAGCAAATCCTGGCCGACGACGGCACCTTCGTCGACATCATGAACAACACCGGGTTGATGTGGCTGTTCAATCTGCTCGGCCTGACCGATGATCGTTTGCTGGCAACACCTTTTGGCGTCATCCTCGGCCTCACCTACAACTTTTTACCGTTTATGGTGTTGCCGCTCTACGCCTCTCTGGAAAAGATCGACCGCTCGCTGTTGGCTGCCGCCGGCGACCTCTACGCCAACACCTGGACCAGTTTCTGGAAGATCACCTGGCCGCTGTCGTTGCCCGGCGTCGTGTCCGGAACCCTGATGACGTTCATCCCGGCGGCCGGTGACTACGTGAACGCCGAACTGCTCGGTTCGCCCGAAGACAAGATGGCCGGCAACGTGATCAACAACCAGGTGAAGAACTTCGACTACCCGGCTTCGGCCGCAATGTCGTTGATCCTGATGTTCGCCATCGTGGTCCTGGTCATCTACTACGTGAAGCGCGCCGGCACGGAGGATCTCGTCTGATGGTTCACCAAATGCTCGACTCGACATCGCCGAATGACCGCCAGACCTACCGCCCCGGGCCGTGGCGCTGGTTCAAGGACCACCTGGTGGTCTTCATCGGAATCCTGGCGCTGCTGTTCATGTTTGCGCCGATCTACAACGTCGTCAAGTTTTCCTTCAACAAGCCCGAGGGCAAAAGCAATATCGTGTGGAACCAGTTCTCCTGGGATGCCTGGAAGGACCCGTGCGGTGTCAGCGGTTTGTGTGAATCGCTGTGGACCTCGATCTGGATCGGCGTGGTCGCAACCACCATTGCCACCGCGGTCGGGACCCTGGCCGCATTCGGAATGTCGCGCCACCGCTTCCGCGGCCGCGCGGTGGCCAATGTGCTGGTGTTCCTGCCGATGGCGACCCCCGAGGTCGTTGCCGGCTCGTCGCTGCTGACCCTGTTTCTGAACCTGGGCGTACCGCTGGGCGCCGGCACGGTGGTCATCGCCCACGTCATGTTCTGCCTGTCCTTCGTCATCGTCACGGTCAAGGCCCGCCTGACCGGTTTGGATCCACAGCTGGAACAGGCGGCGATGGACCTGTACGCCGACCGCTCGAACACGTTCTGGCGAATCACGTTTCCGCTGGTTTTGCCGGGCATCGTCGCGGCTGCCATGTTGTCCTTCTCGCTCTCTTTTGATGACTTCATCATCACCAACTTCAACTCCGGATCCGTTGTCACATTCCCGATGTATGTCTGGGGCGGCGCCCAGCGTGGACTCGCGCCACAGGTCAATGTGGTCGGAACCGCGATGCTCCTGGTTGCCTTGGCCGCCGTCATCATCGGCCGATTCATCAGTTCCCGTCGCGCCCGGCAATAACAACTCGAAGTAGGGAAAGCATGTCCGGCAAGATGGCAGATCAACAGCTGCCGCAGATCTTCGACCCCGCAATGAATTTCGTCAATGGTTCTCGGCTGCGCGGTGCCGGGGAGAACTTCGAGGTTCTTGATCCTTGTTCGGGGAAAACGATTGTCGACTTTCCCCTGGCAACGGCCGGTCAGGTCGAAACCGCGGTGGCCGCCGCCCGCTCGGCATTTACCGACTGGTCGCGGACGACGCCGGGGGAGCGTTCCGGCTTGATCCAGGCCCTGGCCGGAAAACTCGCCGACCGGGCGTCGGAGCTGGCAGCGGTCGAGTCGGCTCAAACCGGGAAGCCGCACAAGCTGTCCAGCGGATTTGATGTGCCCGGGACCGTCGACAACACGGCCTTCTTTGCCGGCGCTGCCAGGATTTTGGAAGGCTCGGCGGCGGGGGAGTATTCACCGGATCACACCTCGTTGATCAGGCGCGAACCGATCGGTGTCATCGGCTCTATCGCGCCCTGGAATTATCCGTTACAAATGGCCGGCTGGAAGATCCTGCCCGCCATTGCCGCCGGCAACACCATTGTGCTCAAACCTTCGGAGATCACACCGTTGACCGCACTGCTGTTCGCGCAAGCAGCAACAGAAGTCGGCATTCCCAACGGGGTGATCAACGTGGTGACCGGCACCGGGTCGGGGGTTGGCAACGCCTTGACCGGACATCCGGATGTGGACATGGTGTCCTTCACCGGATCGACGGCGGTCGGGCGGGCGGTGATGGCCACCTGCGCTGCCCGAGCCGCTCGCGTCCATCTGGAATTGGGAGGCAAAGCCCCGTTTGTGGTTTTCGAGGATGCCGACCTGGATGCTGCGATTTACGGCGCCGTGGCCGGCTCGCTGATCAACACCGGCCAGGATTGTACGGCTGCCGCCAGGGCCTATGTGCATTGCAGCCTGATTGATCAGTTCATCCAGGGGGTGTCGGACCTGTATGCCTCGATCACCCTGGGACCGCCGTTGGATCCGGCTACCGATCTGGGCCCGCTATCCAGCGCGCGACATCGCGATCAGGTCGCTGCTTTCGTCAATCGGGCACGCGATGCGGGCGGACAAATCCATGACGGCGGAACCCTGCCGGGGGCGCAATGCAAGGACGGGTTTTGGCACCGCCCTACCCTGATCTCCGGACTGGATCAGAAAGCCGAAGCAGTGCAACGGGAAATTTTCGGTCCGGTGCTGACGGTGATCGGGTTCGACTCCGACGACGAAGCACTGAGCCTGGCCAATGACTCACCCTTCGGATTGGCCGCTTCGGCGTGGACCCGCGATGTTCATCGAGCGCTCCGGGCCGCCCGGGAGATCAAGGCCGGAACCGTCTGGATCAACGACCACATTCCGATTTTCTCCGAGATGCCCCACGGTGGTTATGGTGCATCCGGATTCGGCAAGGATATGAGCGTGTACTCCCTCCAGGAGTACACCCAGATCAAGCATGTGGCGATGGATCTGACCCAACAGGCAGCGAAAGACTGGCATCGAACCATTTTCGCCTTACCCGGCAAGTAAAATTTTCCGACCACTTTGTTGTTCCCTGATGAAAGAGAGAATTACCCGCCATGTTTCCCGCTCTTGATCGCACCGCATCCGGGCGCTCCTGGAGGGGCTCGCGGGCCGTCCCGGACACCCCAGGCGGTTGCCCTTTGGGTGCTTCTTCGCTGAACGGTCAGTTGTGGAACGCCAAGACGGGAACCGTTTCGGAGACTTCGCGCAGGGTGCTCGCCGATGAACAGGTGGCGACGCGATGAAAATTCATACTCAGAAGTTCAGCAACGGCGGGGGGCCCAAGTCCGCGTTGCACAAACAAGCAGTGCACTCCCTGCGCGATGCCGAGCCGATCTGTTATTGGCTCGATGATGTCGACGCTCCCGATCAGCGGGAACGACTTACTTCTGATGCGAAAACCGATCTAGCGGTTGTGGGCGCCGGGTACTCCGGTCTTTGGACCGCATTGTTGGCCAAACAGCGCAACCCCGAGCGTGCGGTCACGGTGCTGGAGGGGCGCAATATCGGCTGGGCGGCTTCCGGGCGCAATGGCGGATTCTGCTCTGCATCGCTGACCCACGGCCAGGCCAACGGCTTGGATTGGTACCCCCGCGATATGCCGCGGCTCGAGCGGCTCGGCCGACAGAACTTGGCCGGCATCGTGGAGACCATCGAGAAGTTCGGGATCGACTGCAAACTCGAAAAGACCGGTGAACTCCGGGTTGCCACCGAGGAATACCAACTCGAAGACATCGAAGTCGACTACCAGCGAATGCTCGACTTCGGCGACGATGCGGTTCTGTTGGATCAAGCGGCCACCCGGGCCGAGGCCAACTCGCCAACCTATCTCGGGGCGGTCTGGTCCAAGGATAAAACCGTAATGGTCGATCCAGCGCGACTGGCCTGGGGGTTGGCCGACGCCTGCGAACAGCTCGGCGTCACAATCCACGAGAACACCAACGTGGAAAGTCTGCGCCGGGACGGTGAATCGGTGCAGCTGCACACCCGCAACGGCGTCGTGACCGCCTCCCAGGTTGCGTTGGGTACCAACGCTTTTCCCTCGCTGCTCAAACGCGTTCGACCCTTTGTGGTGCCGGTCTATGACTATGCATTGACCACCGAACCGTTGAGTAACGAGCAGCTGGCATCGATCGGGTGGAGCAACCGGCAGGGGATCGGAGATTCCGGAAACCAGTTCCACTACTACCGTCTCACCGAGGACAACTCGATCCTCTGGGGCGGCTACGACGTCATCTATCACTACGGCAACAAGATCGATGAGCGATTCGATCAACGGCCGGCCACTTTCGAATTGCTAGCGGAGCATTTCTTCCAGACGTTCCCGCAATTGGAAGGACTCAAATTCAGCAACAGCTGGGGTGGCGTCATCGACACCTGCTCGCGCTTCTTCCCGTTCTTCGGCACCGGCTTCGGCGGCCGGGTTGCCCATGCCACCGGCTACACCGGTTTGGGGGTCGGCGCCACCCGCTTTGGAGCCGAAGTGATGCTGGACCTGCTTGATGGGGTCCAGAACGATCTCACCCAGCTGGACACCGTTCGCGGCAAGCCGGTGCCGTTTCCACCGGAACCGCTGCGCTCCGGGGTGATCAACTTGACCAGACTCTCCGTCGCCAGAGCAGATGCCAACGAGGGCAAGCGAAATATGTGGTTGCGTTCGTTGGACCGCTTCGGCCTCGGCTTCGATAGCTGAACCAAGGTTGACCGGTATCCGATGAGGGCCGGATAGCCCATCGGCGTCGATGAAACAAACACCGATGGGCGGCGTGGTATTCGGGATGAAACCGGAGCAGGTTGCACACAAAGTGGCCCCAAACGGCGAATCGTTGCGCGAAACCGGGGTGGCCTTGCATCAAAGCGCCATTGCTGGTCAAGCTAGAGGCGCATCGCGCTATTCGGGTAGCCGCGTGGGCGGTGCCGAATCGAAGTACGCACACCGGATCCCCGGCGGCCGAATAATAGACGAGAGTTGGACACCATGGCGCGCTACGGCGCAATGTACGGACCCGATGTCACCTTCACCGGGGTTCCGCGCTGCGATCTGTCAGATCCGTCTACCTACGCCGAAGCCACGGCGATCATCGTCGGAGCCCCGTTCGACTCCGGCACGTCCTATCGCTCCGGCGCGCGGATGGGGCCCTTGGCGCTGCGCACCTGCGACTACTCCGAGCACACCGGATCCCGCCCACATATCGCTTTGCGAGTGGACCCGTTGGAAGGAGTGGTTGACGCCGGCGACATCGAGATGGCACCGACGGAAACCATTCGTTCGCTGAAGAATCTGCAGAACGCGGTCCACCAGATCGTTTCAGCGGGCAAGATCCCGATCATCCTCGGCGGTGACCACACCGTCGCGATGGCCGATATCACCGGCGCGGCAGATCATTTCGGCTTCGGCCGACTTTCGGTCATCCACTTCGACGCGCACGCCGACACCGGTGACATCCAGTTCGGCTCGCTGTACGGGCATGGGTTGCCCATGCGTCGTCTGATCGAATCCGGGGCCGTGCGCGGTGACAAGTTCTTGCAGATCGGCCTGCGCGGGTACTGGCCCGAACCCCCCGAGCTGGCCTGGATGGCCGAGCAGGGGATGCGGGGCTTCGAGATGGCCGAGATTCGTCGTCGCGGGATGGACGATGT
>JBBSUU010000203.1:0-5960 GCA_038234115.1 Mycobacteriales bacterium | reverse complement strand
GGGCGGGACGGACCAGGCGGTGGCCCCGGCAAGAAGAGCGGCGTAGCGACCGCCGCTGGCAACGAGCTCGTCGTGGGTGCCGCGTTCCACGATCCGACCGTGATCCACGACTGCGATCAAATCGGCGTCGGCGATGGTCGACAACCGGTGCGCGATGGTCAACGTGGTGCGGCCGGCTGCCAGCGATTCCAGAGCCTCGGTGACAGCGGTTTCGGTGCGGGTGTCCAGGGCGCTGGTCGCTTCGTCAAGGATCAACACCGGCGGGTTGCGCAGGATGATCCGAGCGATTGCCAATCGTTGTTTCTCGCCGCCGGAGAATCGGTAACCCCGCTCGCCGACCACGGTTTGGTAGCCGTCGGGCAGGCTGCTGAGGAGTTCATGGATCTGTGCGCCCTTGGCAGCTTCGACCAATTCTTCATCGGTCGCATCGGGTTTGGCGAATCGCAAGTTCTCGGCAATGGTCGAGTGCAACAGATAGGTCTCCTGCGAGAGGATGCCGATCGACGCGGCCAGATCGGTGAAAGCCATTTCAGCCAGCGGGATTCCGTCCAGCGTGATGGTTCCGGTGTCCGGCTCGTACAATCTGGTGGCCAGGTACCCCAGGGTGGTTTTGCCCGATCCGGTGGCTCCGACCAGGGCGACGTGGGTGCCGGCCGGAACGTCCGGCGAAATCTCGCCGACGACATTGCCGGCAGTCCCCGGGTAGCTGAAGCTCACGTCGTCAAAGTGCAGGTGACCCTTCAATGTTTCTACTGTGACAGGCTTCTCGGTCTCGTGAATGTCGATCGGGGGGTCAAGATGGTCGAACACCCGACGGAACATGGCCGGCGATGTCTGCATTTCACCCTCGGTCCGCAGCAGCCCTACCATCGGCCGGAACAACTGGCCCTGCAGGGAGGTGAAGGCAACCAGGGTTCCGATGGAGAGCGGTCCGGTGGTTGCGGTGATCGTGAAGGCAAATGCTGCGTAGATGGCAGCGGGCAGGATCGAAACGATGATGCCGATCGTTGACTGACGCCGGCGGCCGGTCATCGCGGAACGAATTTCCAGGTCCGCCAGATCCGCCGAAGTGGTCGAGAATCGTTGCGATAGTTCGTTACTGCGGCCCATTGTCTTGGCCAGTAGCACTCCGGACACGGATAGCGATTCAGCCACCATCGATGACATATCAGCCATCCGCTCCTGACGCTCGGTGGCTATTTTGCGTCGCATGGAACCGACCTTGCGGGAGATCCAAACAAATAGAGGCAGCAGTACCAGTGAAACGAGGGTCAGTTTCCAGTCCAGCACCAGCATGGCAACAAAGGATGCGATGACTGTGGTGCCAGAAGACACGATTGACGTGGCGGTGTTGGTGACTACCGCTTGCATGGAACCGATGTCGCTGGCGATCCTGGCTTGCACCTCACCGGTCCGCGTTTTGGTGAAGAATCCGAGTGAGAGCTTTTGCAGGTCCGAGTAGACCCCGGTTCGCAGGTCGTGCATGAACTTCTGGCCGACGATGGTGGACTGCCGGGATTGAAGGACATCAAGTACGGAAGTTCTGATGGAAACGGCGATCATGCCGCCGGCCAAGCAGCAGGGTGAGACTTGTGTTGCGGTCCGGCAGTGCGACGTCGAGGATGTGCCTGAGCAGGAACGGGGTGGCCAGCGACACCAGTGCGGCGGCCATGATCAGGCCACCGACAAAAGTGAGAGCCGCGCGATAATTCTTGAAGAGCCGAAAGATCCGGCGAAGTTCGAACGCCTGCTCCGCACTGCCCATCTTTTTCGGCGCGCCCAATTCGGTGCGCTCGACCCGTTGGGATTGACGCCGGTCCAGGATCGAACCCTGCGAATGATCGCGCGGGCCGATGGCCCGATCCGGATGGGCGTTAGCGCCGAACGGATGGGCGTTGTACCTCGATCGGTGACACCGCTGGTGGATGCCCTTGAAGAGGCAGGCCTGGTGCAACGCACCATCGACCCGGTCAGTCGCCGCTCGATACTGCTGACTTTGACCGAAGCGGGCAGGGCGGTGCAAGACAGGTTGATCCAGGTTCGGCGGGCCGCCGGTGACAAATTATTCGCAACCCTGACCGGCGATGAGCGCGATGAACTGGCTCGCCTGCTGGACAAGGTCGCCGCAGCGCTGACCCCCGGGAGAACTGCGACCAAGAGACCCGCTGAAACGCCAGGCGACGAGAAGTATTACTTCTGCGCCGAAATCACCAATGCAGAAATCTCGTTGACCGCTGGGCCCGATCCGAAATGACTCCGGATTGCCTCGGTCACGATATCTACCACCTTGGCCATTCCGTCCGGATCACGACTGAGGATCTCGGTCCGGATGGGCGTTCCGGTACACAGTGCCACTGCCAGATCTCGAACGTCCGCTACCGGCACCGAGAACTCCAGGACATCCACCACCGGTGCCCGAAAGCCACCGGCAATTAAATCTTCTCGGATTCGGTCCGGCCGGTGATAGCCGTGCGGAACACGGCGCATAAAGCTGGGCGGGTCAGCCGGATACAGCTCGGCGAGCGCAGTCTCGACCACCAGGTCCATCGGATTTCCCTCCATCGGGCCCCATGTCGTGATCAACAGCCGCCCCTGATCCACCAGGACACGGCGCATCTGTGCGAACGCTCCCGGCCGGTCCGGAAAGAACATCACCGCAAACTGTGCGACCACCAGCTCCATGGATTCGGTCGCGGCGGGAAGGCTCATGACATCGGCCACCTCCCATTGCACGTTCGAGCCCGGCGGATCCATCGAGCGCCCTACCGCGGCCATGGCCGGGTTGAGGTCCGTCGCCAGAATCTGTGAATCGGGAAGCACTCGAGCCAGCTCGCGAGTCAGCGCTCCGGTCCCAGCCCCCACTTCCAGAATCCGCTGGGGCTGCCAACCCCTGGCCAGCTCGGCGCAGTGTTCGGCATACGGCTGGAAGAAGTAGGGCACCATCCAGCGCTGGTAGTTGGCAGCAATGGAGTCGCTGAAGCTCGTATCAGAATCCTTCATGTGTCGGTACTACTCGCACCAGCGGAAACCAACAAGACACTGGCCGAAAGTTTTCGTAAATTACTAATTCTTTACTTTCGAACCTTTGCCCGCCTCCCAAAGGTGATCCGGTAGGAATCCAAAACTGATGAAATGGAGACATGTGAGCGCCGTCGACGACGCCGACCGGAATAAAACGCTGAGGGCAATACCCGACTTTCATTGGGCTGCAGAATGATCGAGGTGCTACTGCTGCTCACCTCGCTTCTTCTGATTGCCGCCTGCGGCGCGTTTGTAGCCGCTGAATGCGCTGATCACCGTCAATCGATCCAGCATCGAGAAGGACGCCGCGGCCGGCGATCGCAGTGCCAAGAGCACGCTGGCCGGCGATCGCAGTGCCAAGAGCACGCTGGCCGGCCTGAAGTCACTCTCCACCCAGCTGTCCGGCGCTCAGCTCGGAATTACCGTAACCAACCTGGGTATCGGCTTTCTGGCGCAACCCACGATCGCCACCCTGGTGGCGGGACCATTGACCGGTTGGGGCGTCGGATCGGCCGCCGGTGGCCTATCGCTTGTGATTGCCCTCGTCCTGGCCACCTCACTCACGATGATTTTCAGCGAACTGGTGCCCAAGAACTTTGCCATCGCGCAGCCTCGGCAAACAGCTGCCGTGGTAGTTCCTTTTATGCGCGGATTCGCTACGGCGACCGCCCACCTGATCAGATTCTTCAACAGCACTGCCAACCGTATTCTCCGTCTGTTCGGTATCGAACCACGGGAGGAGTTGGCCTCGGCTCGGTCGCCGCAGGAACTGGCTGGCCTGCTCCGGCATTCTGCGATCCAGGGAACGCTGGCAACCGAGACGGCGGAATGGGTGCAGCGGGCCCTGGCTTTTGGCGAGCGAAGGGCACATATCGGTAGCGCCAACGTGCGGGGCGCTCTGGCTGTGCAATTCCAGAATCGTTTAGCCACCACCGTTATCGACATCATAACTGCGCCGACGTTCCTGCCCGACACCGCCGATCCGCGTCAGCGGATCGGGCACCTGGATGCTTTCCGGTCTACTTCGACCCGACGAGGTCGGCCATATCATCGGCGAGCAGTTGCCGGCGTCAAAGGAGTCCGAGACGCTGGGTGGGCCGATCGCCGAGAGCATTTTACGGTTGGCCGATGTCGGCGACCTGGTGGTCGTTGAGTCGGTGACCAAGACCGGCTGCTCGCCGGCAACCATCGAGCTTCGAGTGCAGCAATTGGACGGACATCGAATTGACCTGATCGAGGTCACCGTCACCTATTCCGATAGCCACCTCAAAGCTTGGACAGGCACGTCATGAGCAACGCCTGGGGCATCGGGCTGACCGTGTTCCTACTGCTTTTCAACGCCTTTTTTGTCGGCGCCGAGTTTGCTCGCATTTCGGCTCGGCGCACCATCATCGAGCCAACAGCGGCAGCGGGGTCGCGGGCCGCCAAGATCACGTTGGGCGCCATGGAGAAGGTGTCGCTGATGATGGCCGGGTGCCAGCTGGGGATCACCATCTGCTCTCTGGCGCTCGGGTCGCTGAGCGAACCAGCCATCGCTCGACTGATCGAAGTCCTCTTCGCCGCAACGGTTTGCCTGCATCCCTGCCGCACCCTGTTGCCTTTGTCATCGCGCTGTCGATGGTCACATTTCTGCAGGTGGTGGTCGGGGAAATGGTGCCCAAAAATATCGCGTTGGCCGGACCCGACCGCGCCGCGCTTGTACTGGCCCCGCCGTTGGTGTTGATTGTTCGGATTTTGTTCCCGGTGATCTGGGTTCTGAATCAACTTGCCAATATGGTGTTGGCGATTTTCAAGGTGGCGCCAAAAGATGAGGTGACCAGCGCGTTCACTCGCAATGAAGTCGCCAATATGGTGTCGGAATCTCGCAGCGGTGGACAACTCGACCGCCGAGAGGAGCGGCTCCTGCTCGGCGCTCTCACTTTTGACGAGCGCGAGTCGAGTCGGTCCTGCTCCCGCTGGCGGAGGTCGCTACCCTTCCTGACACAGTCACCCCGGAAGAAGCTGAAGCAGCTGCCGTCAAGGGCTTCTCCCGGTTCCCGGTGACCAGCTCGGACGGACACCTTGGTGGATACGTTCACACCAAGGACCTACTGGCGAATGACCCGGGTCTACGCGCTCAGCCGATCCATCGCGAATTGATACGCCCACTTCCGGTCGTCGCTCGTACCGACGCCCTCCGTCCGGTGCTCGAGACGATGCGGAACACCGGCGCACACCTCGCAGCCGTCAGCGAGAATGGACTCCTGATCGGAATCGTCACACTGGAGGATGTACTGGCCGAACTCGTGGGACAGATCCGCGGGCAAGCCCGCGGAGCCAGCTGAGGCCTTACCCACCTGTGGTGGAGGGCACGCAGGGCCGGTCGAATCCAGCCTGCCGCAGGGCTTCTTCGGTCGCGGCCGACTTGGTCAGGGCGAGTAAATCGCCATTGCCGTCGGCCGGCAGGTCCACCACGCCACCGGCCAGACCGGTCATACCGAGCAGGTCGTAAAGACTCGTGTCCTGATCCGTCACCAGCGACCCCGACACCGACCAGGCCAGCTGTTGCATGCGGACCGGATTGGACTTCTGGGCGGCAATCTTTTCCCTGACGGCCGCGAAAATCAGGCCGGCGGAGTTGGTCCGCTCGCCGGCTCCGTTCAGCACCGGAACCCACACCCCGCCCTCGAGCCTCTCCGGCTGCCGAGACCTGGCCAGCGCCAGAGCTTGAACTCCATCCAGATGGATCAGTCCCGTCCCGGAGATGTCCAGCCCGGTCACGGTGTCGCGCACCGGGATGTCGATCTGGACATCAACACCGCCGAGTTCGTCCACCAGCGCGATGAAGGTGGTGAAGTCGAAAATGATCAGATGGTCGGCCGGGACGTTCAGCGTGCTACAAAGACCGTCGACCAGTTCCTGTGGTCCGTCAGTCAGGGTCAGGGTCAGCGCGAGTCTGG
>JBBSUU010000202.1:0-5967 GCA_038234115.1 Mycobacteriales bacterium | reverse complement strand
TGTTGTCCGCCCGGTACCGAAAGCCGGTAATACGCCGTGGCGGTTCGGCCTCGGGACCGACCTTTTCATCGGTTCCGTAACGTCCGGGCTCCGGAACCCGGGCGGTGTAGAGCAGGCGGGTGCCGTCGGCGGAAAAGACCGGGGTGCCCGCTCCCAGCGGATGCCAGGTCAGCTGTCGGGGTTCGCCCCCCGCGATCGGAACTGTCCACAACTGTGCGGGCTGCGTCTCCGCCGCCCGGAGAAAGACCAAGTTTTGCGCATCCGGAGACAGCACCGGCGACGTATCCCGGTTACCTCTGGTGAATAATTCCTGGCGCCCGGACGGCGAGATGCGGTGGATCGATCCTCGATATGCGTCGGTCTCAAGATCGGGGCTGATCAGCGATACCCAACATGTTCGATCAGGGGCGATAGCCGGTCGGCCGATCATGGTCAGGTCATTGAGTTCAGATGGCTGCACAAGATCACACGCTAGCCGCCCGGCTCAGCCGGGTACGAGCGGGTGCGTCTGGCAGGGTGGAAGTAACGGAACGAATTGCCACTCTTGTGCGTTATCCGCTTCGTCCGAGTGACGAGTCTGCGAAATTTTCTGTGACTGCGCTACCAAATTGATTCGAAAGGCGGGCCGGTGCCGGCATCTGCGGTAAAGACGGAATCCCCCGGCGGATTCCGCGGAATGTTGGCCGCTGTTCGCAGGACGCGTGGCAGAAGGATCACAGCGATTGCGGTGATCGTGCTTCTGGTGATCGGGCTGGCGGCCGTCTTTTGGCCCAGTAGCGACCCGAAGCCCGTCGCCACCGAGAACATCACCGTTCCGGTAACCGGCGGCGCCGGTGAAGACCCGATGATCAACATCGACGCAACCATCTATTACCCCTCGTCGCTGCCCGCACCGGCCATCATCATGGCGCACGGATTGGGCGGCTCCAAACAGTCGGTCACCAGTGACGCCCAAGACTTGGCGCGGGCGGGTTATGTGGTTCTGGCCTATTCGGCACGCGGGTTCGGTGCCTCCGGTGGGCATATCCACCTGGATTCGCTGGATTACGAGGCCCAGGACGCCAAGCAGTTGGTGGACTACCTCGGTACCAGGACCGATGTCATCCAGGACGGTCCCGATGATCCCCGGGTCGGTGTGACCGGCGGTTCTTACGGCGGTGCGGTATCACTGATGCTCGCCGGGATCGATAAGCGGGTGGACGCGGTGGTGCCGCTGATCACCTGGCACAGCCTGTCAGATGCGCTATTTCCGAACTACGCCGCCACCGGCGAAGCTGCTGCCACCGACACGATCGGACAGGTCGCCCCCGCCACCGACGGCGTCTTCAAGCGCTACTGGGCGGCCGTTTTCATGACTTCGATCACCAGTGGTTCATTGGCCAGTGGAGCGGCCAGCCTGGGAATCACCGGCAACGCCGCAGCCGATGCCCAAGCCCCGGCCACCGACGGCGCCGCGTCGCCGACTCCAGGACTGGCGACGATGAACCCGAAAGATCTACTGGCGGCCGGTAGCTGCGGGCGGGTATCGCTCGACATCTGCGCCGGCTATAACCGGATCGCCGAGTCCGGACGTCTGGACCAGGAAATGTCTGACCTACTGGCCAATTCCAGTCCGGCCAAGGTCGTCGGAAACATCACGGCCCCGACCCTGCTGGTGCAGGGCGAGCGCGACACCCTGTTCGGTCTGGACCACGCCGATGCCAATGCACGGGCCATCGCAGCCAACGGCACCGACGTTTCGGTGATCTGGTTCAGTGGCGGACACGACGGCGGTGGTATCGACGACACCACCCGGGCCGCCATGCATGCGTGGTTCGATCACTACTTGACCAAGGACGGCCCGGCACCCGCACTTGGTTTCCGCTACAGCATTGACGGTTCCATCTCCGATACCGGAACCGCGCGGAGTCGGATCCTGTCCGCACCCGGCTACCCGGGTCTGGCCGGCGCAGCCGCCGCCACTGTCACTCCGGTGGCACTGTCGGGAAGTACGCAGCCGATCCTCAATCCGCCCGGCGGTACCCCGGCGGGTATCTCCTCCCTTCCCGGATTGGGTTCTGCCGCCAGTACTGCTTTGGCCACGCTCGGCGGCGAGGTCCCGGGCCAGGCGGCTCGCTTTTCCTCGGAGCCGCTCGCCAACCAGATCCTGTTGACCGGTAGCGCCAAACTCAACCTCTCCATCACGGCCGGGCCCAGTCTTGATGCTTTGGCCACGGGTGACATTGCCGGTGGAACCCCTGGTGATGCAACACTTTTCGTCAAGTTGTACAAAGTGACCGCCAGCGGTATCCGCACCCTGGCCGGCGGCGCAGCGTCCCCGATCCGGGTGACCGGCCTGAAGGTCGGACAGGCCGTCAATGTTCCGGTTTCCATCACACCGGTGGCGTTGCAGATTGACACCGGCTCTTCCATTCAGGTGGTGGTTGCCACCACCGATCAGGCATTTGCGGCGCAGAACCAGGCGGCGACATACCTGGTATCGCTCGGAGATGATTCGACTTTGAGCGTTCCCGTGGCCGGTGGCAGTAATATCTCCACCTCGGAAATACCGCTGGCCCAACTGATCGGGCTGATCATTTTGATCGTCATCGGTGCAGTCGCGCTGGTCCTGGCCGGCATCGTGCGCAAGCACCGCGCCGACATTGATCCGGAATTGGTGGACCTGCCGCTGCGGATCACCGGACTGCGCAAGGAATATCCCGGCGGTGTTACCGCCGTTTCCGATGTTGGTTTCGAGGTCAAGGCCGGTCAGGTGTTGGGCCTGCTCGGTCCCAACGGCGCCGGCAAGACCACCTCATTGCGAATGGTGATGGGCCTGATCAACCCCAGCGCCGGCGAGATTCGGGTGTTCGGCCACAAGGTCTCGCCCGGCGCCCCGGTCCTTTCCCGGATCGGTTCCTTCGTCGAAGGGTCCGGATTCCTGCCGCACCTGTCGGGTAAGGACAACCTGAATCTCTACTGGCAGGCCACCGGCCGACCGGCCGAGGCTGCCTTCATGGAAGAGGCTCTGGAGATCGCCGGTCTGGGCAAGGCAGTCAATCGCGGAGTTCGCACCTATTCTCAGGGCATGCGGCAGAGATTGGCGATTGCCCAAGCGATGCTGGGACTACCCGACCTACTCATCCTTGACGAACCCACCAATGGCTTGGATCCGCCTCAAATCCACGCCATGCGTGAGGTGCTGCGGCGCTACGCCGCCACTGGCCGCACCGTGCTTGTTTCTTCGCACCTGCTGTCCGAGGTCGAACAAACCTGTTCTCACGTGGTGGTCGTTCACCAAGGCAAGACCATCGCATCGGGAACCGTGGCCGAATTGGTCGCTGCCTCCGGGGAGATGACATTCGTGGTTGACGAGCCGGAGCGCGCAGCTCAGATCCTGTCATCCATCCCGGGTATCACCGAGGTTGACGTCGAGGATCGTCAGGTGCAGATCGACCTGGCCGGGACGTCGCCGGCAGCAGCGATTGCCGCCCTGGTCGATGCCGGTATCGCCATCACGTCCGCAGCACCGCGTAATCGCTTGGAAGATGTATTTCTCGATCTGGTCGGTGCCACCGGACCAACTGGAGGTAAGTCATGAGCCCGGTGCATCACGACCGTTCGGCCGAAGCTGCCGTCGCCGCCCTCGCGTCGGTACCACCGCCGGGCGCGGCCGACCCGAGTGGCGTGGCGATCGGGTATCAGCCCGGCCGCACGCTGCGGTTCGGGGTCGAGCTGCGACGGCAACTCAAACGCCGCCGTACCCAGTTCACCCTGGGTTTCATGGTGCTGTTGCCGATCATTCTGGCCGTCGCGTTCGCTTTCGGTGACAGCAATGGCGGTCCGAGCAGTCGTAACAGCACCCGGGCCTCGATTGTCGACCTCGCCCAGAACGGGGCCGGCAACTTCGCCATGGTGACGCTGATCTTCTCGGCGAGTTTCCTGCTGATTGTGGTCATCTCGCTGTTCTTCGGTGACACCATCGCTTCGGAAGCGTCCTGGTCCTCACTGCGCTATCTTTTGGCCATGCCGGTCCCCCGGATTCGGCTCGTCCGACAGAAAGTGCTTGTTGCCGGGGCACTTTCGATCACCGCGATCCTGCTCCTGCCAATCACCGCTTTGCTGCTCGGCGGAGTGCTGTACGGCTTCGGACCGTTGCAGACACCGGTGGGCGATCAGCTCACCTTCGGCGCTACATTGTTACGCCTGCTGATCGTGGTGGTCTTCATGGTGATTCAGCTGTCCTGGGTCGCCGGTCTGGCCTTCTACTTGAGTGTGTCAACCGATGCCCCACTGGGCGCTGTGGGTGGCGCTGTGCTGCTGACAATTCTGTCCCAGATCCTGGACCAGATCGAAGCTCTCGGCGGCATTCGGGATTGGCTGCCAACGCACTATGCCTTCGCCTGGACAGGCACGCTTGCCGACCCCATCCGGTGGGACGACATGATTCGTGGCGGATTCGCGGGTTTGGCCTACGCGTTGATCCTGTTCGGCTTCGGCATCCTTCGATTCCGCCGCAAGGACATCACCAGCTGAGCCATGCGGGCGCACGTGTTCAGGCGAGGCCCTGGTCCATGTCGCGCAGTTCCTTCTTCAACTCATGTATTTCATCTCGGAGTCGGCCGGCGAGTTCGAACTGCAGGTCCTTGGCCGCCGCCATCATCTGTTCGGTAAGTTGCTGGGCCAAGCTGGCCAGCTCGTTCCTGGCCATCCCAGCGGTTTGGTGGCCGGCGTAGATACCGCTGGACCCGCCCGGTTCACCGGCCGCTTTGCGTCCCCGGGAGGCGTTGCGTCCTGAACCACCCACGGCAACGGAGTCCTCGGCTTCGGCGTACACCAAGGCCAGGATGTCGTTGATCTTCTTGCGCAGGGGCTGCGGATCGACGCCCATCTTCTTGTTGTAGGCAACCTGCTTTTCCCGGCGACGATTTGTCTCGTCGATCGCCAGTGCCATCGACTTGGTGATCCGGTCGGCGTACATGTGCACCTGCCCATTGACATTGCGGGCCGCTCGACCGATGGTCTGGATCAGCGAGGTCCCAGATCGCAGGAACCCCTCCTTATCGGCGTCCAGGATCGCCACCAGCGACACCTCAGGAAGGTCGAGACCTTCACGAAGTAGGTTGATGCCGATCAGCACATCGAACTCGCCCAGACGCAGTTCCCGCAGCAGCTCAACGCGGCGCAGGGTGTCGACCTCCGAGTGCAGATAACGGACCCTGATCCCGAGTTCGAGCAAATAGTCGGTGAGATCCTCGGACATTTTCTTGGTCAGGGTGGTGACCAGTACGCGTTCGTTGCGCTCGGCGCGGGCCCGGATCTCACCCACCAGGTCATCGATCTGGCCGGTGGTGGGTTTGATGATCACCTCGGGATCGACCAGACCGGTCGGCCGGATCACCTGTTCGACGAATTCGCCACCGGCTCGGCCGATCTCGTACGGTCCGGGAGTAGCCGAAAGGTAGACCGTCTGACCAACCCGACCGGCGAACTCCTCCCAGGTGAGTGGGCGGTTGTCCATTGCACTCGGGAGCCGAAATCCGTGCTCGACCAGGGTGCGTTTTCGGGCCGCATCACCCTCGTGCATGGCACCGATCTGGGGCACCGTGACATGCGATTCGTCGATGACCATGAGGAAGTCGTCCGGGAAATAGTCGATCAGCGTGGCCGGGGCGCTGCCCTGCGGTCGGTCATCGATGTGACGGGAATAGTTCTCGATTCCGGATGTGAAACCGACCTGTCGCATCATCTCGACGTCATATGTGGTTCGCATCCGAAGCCGTTGGGCCTCCAGGAGTTTGCCCTGCTTCTCGAATTCGGCGAGCCGGTCGCTCAGCTCATTTTCGATGGCATTGATTGCCTTTTCCATCCGTTCCGGACCGGCCACATAGTGGGTAGCCGGGAAGATCCGCAACTCCTCCACCTCACGCTGCACTTCGCCGGTCAACGGATGAAGATAATAGAGCCGTTCGATTTCGTCGCCGAAGA
>JBBSUU010000201.1:0-5968 GCA_038234115.1 Mycobacteriales bacterium | reverse complement strand
GGCAGCGTGACCAACCCGATCGTGACCGCGCTGTCGGTGGCGCGCAGCTCGGTGATGAGAGACTCGGTGAAACCCTTGATCGCGTGCTTGGCGCCGCAGTACGCGGACTGCAGCGGAATCCCGCGGTAGGCCATCGCCGATGAGACATTCACGATCGCCCCCCGGTCACGGGCCCGCATCACTCGCAGCGCGGCACGGGTGCCGTTGACCTGCCCGTAATAGGTGACGTCGGTCATCCGCCGGTACTCCTCGGGGCTGGTGTCCCAGAAGAAAGCCAGGGATCCGGCAAACGCGACGTTCACCCACACATCGATCGGTCCGAGTTCCTCCTCGATCCGATCAACGGCCCGCTCGACGTCCGGTCCGTCGGCGACATCCACCGTAACGGGCAGAGCGCGCCGCCCAGCCTGCTCCACGTCTTTGGCCGCGCCGTCCAGGCCGGCCTTTCCGCGTGCCAGGATGGCGACGTCATAACCGGCATTTGCGAACTCGCGCACCGTAGCCCGGCCCACCCCCGCCGTGCCGCCGGTCACTACCGCGATCTTCCGTGTGCTCATCATTTGACCCTTTCCATTGAGGCATCGACGACCGGATCGACCATTGCCAAGTAACGATTGTTGTCTAATGGCAAATTACTGCGATATCGTTCCATACGCAACCGACGGGGAGCAACTGCGGACCGCCAAATGGCCGACTTCGCCGCTCAGCCGGCCTCGGCCCCTGACGGGTGGATTCAGATCACACTACTGTTGCTCTATGACAACGATCAGGTTTGGTCCCACTGGCACTTCCGACGAGCGAGTACGACATTGCCCGCTGAGGCAGCAATGATTTCCGATCGGTCAGCCGATGAAGTCTCGGCCCAGCTCCGCCAGACCCGCGAGATGCTCATGGGCGGGCGTGGTGGTGGAGCCGGTGCTGCGGAGGTCGCCGCCCACACCCGCGACCGGGTCATGATCGGCGGCCAGCGGGCCACCCAGCGGCTGGAGATAACCGCACGGCACACCGGCTACGCCCGTCGTGACGTCGCCGCGCTCACCCGCACGGCTCAGCTCACCCAGGGCGAGTTGGCCGAGACCGTGGTCCAACTAGCTCGCCGTCTGCGTCCCCGGCGGCAGCATCACCGGCGGGCACTGCCCGTTGCCGGGACCGCGGTTGGCCGGCGGCTCCGAGCGCATCCAATACTGTTTCTCCTCGGCAGTGCCGCGATGGTGCTGCTGATCCGCCGCCGGCAGCGGGACTTGCGTCGCACAGGTCCGGAATGACTCAGGCGCGCCGGTCAGATGCCGGCCGCGTTGGCGTAGTACTGCTGGTCTTCGCGCCATCCGCCCTGACCCTGACCGATATCAGCCGTGTCAGCCACGAACTCGATCGCCTTGATCCATTTCACCATCTTGAAACCGAGCTGCGTTTCGATCCGAATCCGGATCGGGGCACCGTGCTCGACCGGTAGCGCAGAACCGTTCATCTCCAACGCCAGTAGCGTCTGCGGATCAGCCGCCAGGGACAGCGGGATCGTTCCGTAAAAGTAGCCGAACCGCCCGTCGCCTTCGGTCAGACCTTTATCGTCGAAAGCATAGAAGACGATGTGTTTTGCCTCGGCGCTTGGCTGCACCAGCTCGAGCAGGCGGACCAACGGGACGCCACCCCATTCGGCAACGGCACTCCAGCCCTGGATACACTGGTGCTTGGTGATCTGGCGTTGGGTACCAAGGGCCCGCAGCTCGGCCAGCGACAATGACACCGGGCGTGCGACCAGCCCGCCGACCGGTAATCGGTAGTTCTCAAAGCCTTCTTCGACCAACTTTTCGTAGTGGGCGTCGGTCGGTGGATAGCCGTTGACTCGATGGTAGGGCGAGATGTGGTGGCGACCATAGTGTTGGCGAGAACGGAACGTCCGAGAGATGGCCCGTTCGAACGGGTTGACCACCACACCCAGCAGTCGCTGCGTCATTCGCGGGCGCCGCAGCGACACCACCGTGATCACCACGTGGAAAACTACGATCAAAAATAGCCCGATCAGTCCGATCACCAACGCCAGCGATGCGGCGCCGCGGCCGGCCAACACGATCCCGACGAACTCCTGCGGCAAGCCGTGCACGATCACCATAAACACATGCACCACGGTAAAGGCCCCAAATGCGCACAACCCGAGAAAGTGCAGACTGCGCGCCCCCTGCTTTCCGCCGAACAATTTGCCGTACCAGGGGAACCGCGCCAGGACCGACGGTGACATGGCCGCCCCGGTGGCGATCTGAAGCGGCGACAGGACAAAGATCACCAGGAAGTAGGCGAGCTTTTGCGCCGGCTCGAACGGCTCGCTGGGAATCTTGGCCGGAATTTGGAACTGCAGGTAGGTGCCGATCGAGCGAATCGAGTCCGGAATGATGGACCAACCGGTCGGGACCAAGTAATGCCAATAGCCGCTGATGATAACCATTGCGACGTAAACGACGCCGGTAAGAATCCAGAACTGCACGCCCAGAAAATGCCAATGTCGACCCAATCCCAGGTTCTTACGGCCGGGGAGCGCGATCACCGGAGACCAGGACTCCTCCTCATCGAGCGAGGACCACGGTCGACGCGAGTCAGCCGCGTACATTTTCTTCGAAAGTCGCAGCCACTCACGCCCCGGCGGGCAATCGTCGTGCCAATAAAACTTCGGGAACGCCGAGAGGACCTCGAACCCGCTGCGGAACAACAGCGCCATGAAAAATATGTTCAGGAAATGGGTGATCACCACCCACCAAGGAAAGAAGCTCGGCATTGTCAGTCAGCCCTTGGGGAGCTGTATGCACTTCCGTCCGAACTAGGGTCCGGCTGTCGCTGGTACAGGTGAAGACGAGACCGGATCACCGTTGTCGGAGCGAGCGGGAAGTCTGCACGGCCGCTTCCGCGCGAGCTCTCAATTCCTACATGCATGACATCTCCATCGTTTCGAGATGAACGGGCCGCAGCGGTGGACACCCGGACCGCGTGACAGTCAACCATGGCCGGTACCCAACACTTGCCGTATGACGATTTTTGTCGCCCAACAATCATGATTGCCGTTGGGCGCTCGGCTCGCAAGCCCTCGGGCAAGGATTGCGCTCATGGAAATGGCCCCCTCGCCGGCTTTCACTCGGGCGTGCACGGTTTGACGGCACTGAGCGAACTGATCATCCTGAGCGAATGCGTTTTTGCGTTGCACGCCGGACGAGACCTGCGAAGCTGTGTCCAACGAAGTCGGGGATAGCGAACAAAATGCAAACACACAGACAGTTCGAAACGACCTCTCCACCGGACAGCTGAGAACCGTTTTTCAGCCCATCGTCAGCCTGAATTCAGGCATGGACAACCGCAAGACGGTTACCGAAGCTGCGCAAACACTTTTGACCCGCAGCCGAATTCGGTAACTGATCATGCGGGTGATCAGCCTCGTCGTTGTGACCGGTGACTTCAACGTCCTTCCCGATTCAGTGACCTTCCAGGTACTCCGGCGGGCCGGGTTGACCGACCTGGTTGGCAATGTCGACACCCGCACCTCGGTCTACCCAAACCCTCGCGGCATGCCAACTACCCCTTGGTCTCCGATCAGGACGCGGTCAGATCGTTCGAAGTGCTGACCGAACCTGAGGTCTCCGACCACCGGCCCCTCATTCTTGACATCTAAGAATGGGGCCGTCGCTCTCCAGGTCGCATCTCTGCCGGCGCCTGTCCTGGCCAATCTGCTCCACTTTCAAGTCAATCCATGGCGAGCTCAGATCCGAATCACCCGATAACAACCGGGTACCAGAGACTGATCGGTCGTCAATGACAGCTTTACCCCACCAGGCAGGAACCACCCAGGCTTCACCAACCTTGCAAATCCAGGCGTCAGCCGAAGAGCTTCTCGAACTCATCGCCGCTGGAGATGCGTTCAGCTTCGCTCAACTCTACGAAATGTTTGCTTCTCGCGTTTACACCGGGGCCCACCGGGTGCTACGAGACCCGGCGCAGGCAGAGGAGGTGTCTCAGGAGGTTTTCATCGAAATCTGGTCCGGGGCAACGAAATTTGACCGTACCCGCGGATCGGCAACCAGCTGGATCATGACTCTCGCTCACCGCGAAGCCATCGACAGGGTCCGGCACAGCCAGCGATCGCGCGAACGCGATCATTTGCATGCTGCCGCCGACTACGAGCGCGACCATGACAACGTTCAGGACCAGGTGCACTACAACCTGAACCAGTCCGCCAACAAGTCTCAGGTCGAGCAGATCATGCGCCGCCTGACACCCCTTCAACAGCAGGTCATCCGGCTCGCTTTCTACAACAATTACTCCTACCGGACGATCAGCGAACTGCTGGGCATACCCCTACCGACGGTTAAAACCCGAGTCCGCGACAGTCTCATCAGAATTCGCAAACATATGGAAGTGGAGCTTGTTGCAACAACTGTCACAAACGGTCACACCGGATTCGATGTCACCACACCGGGTTCTGCGGCCTGAGTTTGCCTTCACCCGGCAAAGTCCTTTCTACCCCGCATTATTGGGCAACATGGAGCGACGATCCTCGGCGATCGAGCTGTGGCTGCTCATGCCGCCGTCAACGACCAAGCACTGCCCGGTGATGTAGCGGGAATCATCGGAGGCCAGAAACAACATGGCGTTGGCGATGTCGCCGGCTTCCCCGATGAACGGCAGCGCGTTGTGGCCACGGATGGACTCGATCGCCTCCGCGGAGAGATTATCGCGCAGCGCCGGGGTCATCACCGCACCGGGTGCAATGGAGTTACAGCGCACGCGTTGCGCCCCGTATTGAGTAGCGATGTACTGGCTCATCCTGATGACCGCCGCCTTGGCAGTGCCGTAGGCGATCTGTAGGAAATCCCCAGAAAGACCACCCACCGACGCGGTGTTGATGATCGATCCTCCCCCGGCAGCGATGATATGCGGCAACGCGGCGCGCGAACCGACGACAGTACTGCGAACGTTGAGCAACATTGCCCGATCGAACTCCGCCATATCCAGCCGCAGCAGGTCCAAATCCTTCCGTGGATTGCTACCGCCGACGTGATTGCACATCACGTGCAGCGCACCAAAGTTTGCAACGGCCGCCTCGACCAACGCGTTGATGGAACCTTCGTCCATCGCGTCCACTCCCAAACCAATGGCAGAGCCACCGTCGGCGACAATCTCGGCGGCGGCCGCTTCGGCCTGTTCGGGTTTGAGATCACCGATCACTACGGAGGCCCCCTGCGCAGCCATCAACTTGGCCGCAGCCAGTCCGATCCCACTGGCACCGCCGGTGATGACGACGATCTTGCCTTGCACTCGACCCATGATTGGTCTCCTCGGCTGATAGAAAAAACGGTCGGCCCACCATGTCGTGAGCAACTCTTGGATGCCTCGCACCCAGTACGCATCCTGACGTTAGCTCAGCAGCCCGTTGCAGTCATCACCCGGGATTGCGATTGGGACACAGCGGGTATGGGGTGCTCGCATCGATCTCAGAGCAACGCCCAGTCAGGTGTTGTCGATCGCTGCGGCCAGACTGATGCAAGCTCGCGAAGGTGGAGAAAAGTGTCGAAGGAAACTCAGCACGGTGAGTTGGCAGGCCCAGATCTGCGTGCCGTTTATGGGTCGGGCAAACACCCCGATCAGCCGTTGGTTCATGCCCGGCCGGCCGGCGCGTCTGATGCCCAGGTGGATGCGGCCGGCAAGATTTCTGCTGCTTTTGAAGTTATCGAGAACGCGCGCGGGATGCTTTACCAGTTCCATCGGATGAGCGGCATGGCTGACCTGCAGTTACAAGAAGGACTCGAGTTGCTCCGCGAGGCCGGTCACACGGAATTGGCTGATGAAATCGAAGACGTGCTGGTCGGACGCAATGTGGTGCGCGATATGTGGACATTCCAGATCGTCGAGAACTACGACGATCAGTACTACCGGGTATTCAAAGCTGTCGACGCCAAAGTCAAAGCGCAATTGAGCGCCGGCACACCGC
>JBBSUU010000200.1:0-5976 GCA_038234115.1 Mycobacteriales bacterium | reverse complement strand
CTAGTTCGCACCAAACTTCGCCCATCTCCGCAGATCGCGGCGGTGGATGGCGGTGGGGGGATATTTTCGCCCTTCAGCCGCACCAAGCCTTCAGGACATCCACTTGAGCGGTCATAACGGACAAAAAGCTGATTCACGCCCTTCATCTCGCCGCCAATGACGCAAAGTGGGGACCAGTGGGGAGACTTGGCGGGCCTGGGGATCGGGCGTGATCACCAGGTGGTCCGCACCGCTGCGAAGCCCCGGCGGAGAAAATCGCACCCGAGATCTGCAGCCTTTGGCAGACTGGACGACAGCGTGGTGTCCGATCGGGGTCGCCGCGGCGTCAGCAGCTGCGGACGCAGGCAATCAGGAGGACTGAAGTGACCCACGATCTCGGCGCAAGACCCCCGGCGGGCGCCCCGTACGGCGAATCACACGGGGGCCCCGGAAGTGGTCAGCAATCCCCTAATGCCTCGAGCACAAGCCACGCCGCCGGCCATCAACCGGGACAGCCGGCCAGCCCTGCCTATATCGCGGCTATCGGGGGGCAGATCGCGAGCGCGGTCAATCGGGTTCTGCTCGGTAAGCCAGAAGTGGTCCGACTGGCCGTGATTGCGCTTCTGACCGAGGGACACCTTCTGATCGAGGACGTCCCCGGTGTCGGCAAGACCAGCCTGGCCAAAGCTTTGGCCAGGACTGTCGACGGCACCGTCAACCGGGTGCAGTTCACGCCGGATCTGATGCCGAGCGATGTCACGGGGGTCTCGATATACGACCGTGAAACCGGTAAATTCGAATTTCGACCCGGCCCGGTGTTTGCCAACATTCTTGTTGCCGACGAAATCAACCGCGCCTCCCCCAAGACCCAGTCCTCACTCCTGGAAGCGATGGAGGAGAAGCAGGTGACTGTGGACGGCACCACTTATCCCTTGGGGACGCCATTCCTGGTGATGGCCACCCAGAATCCGGTGGAGATGGAGGGCACCTATCCCCTCCCCGAGGCGCAGCGAGACCGCTTCCTGGCCAGAACCGCGATCGGCTACCCGGATCGTCGAAGTGAAGTAGCGATGTTGGCCGATCATGATCGGGTCGACCCGATGGACTCGGTCACACCGGTGACCAATGCGGCCACCGTCAAGGACATGATCGCTGGTACTCAACGGATTCATCTGGCACCGGAATTGCAGCATTACATCGTCGAACTGGTCGCCGCCTCCCGTTCGCTACCCGAGGTTCGTCTCGGCGCCTCGCCCCGTGCCGCGCTGCACCTGGCCAGGGCTTCCAAAGCGGCAGCCGCCTTGGAGGGCCGCGCATTCGTGGTTCCCGACGACATCGCTCGGATGGCCATCCCGGTGCTGTCGCACCGCCTGTTGCTCACCGTGGAGGCGCACGCTGCCCATCGGTCTGAATCGGACATCGTTGCTGGACTGCTGTCAGCCATCCGGGTCCCTCGGGGTTCAGGTGGCTGATACAGCCACTCGGACGCCGACCTCCCCGCCCAAAAAGCCGGAGGGACGGCGCATCGTCGTGGCCCGCCGCCGGCGCCACAAAAATGGTGCGACCCCGCTGCGGGGACGGCGCGGGCTCACCACCAGGGGTCGCTGTCTACTCGCCGGCGGGGTCGCAGCCTGCATTTGCGCGGTCATCCTCGACGAGCGCGATCTGCTCCGCGTCGGCTTCCTCGCCGCCCTGCTGCCATTGGTCGCCTGGGCGGTCACCGCCACCCGTCGTACCCAGCTCTCAGCGTCACACCAGGTCGTGCCGGAGCGGCTGAGTCCGGGCCTGGTTGGTCAGGTCAACCTGATCGTCACCAACATCGGCGGCTCCCGAACCCGCCCCGTTGAATTGCTCGAGGACCCCACCCCCGAACTGTCCGCCGGTGCGCATTGCCTGATCCCGGCACTTGCCCGCGGTCGTAGCGCTGTCACCAGTTATCCCTTACGGGCTCGCCGACGCGGTCGGTTTCTGATCGGCCCGCCCACGGTGCAACTCGGAGATCCGTTCGGAACCTGGGAGGACAGCCGCACCCTTCCGGTCTTCACCGAAGTACTCGTGGTCCCGACAGTCGTTGCGCTGCAGGGCACGCCGTCCAGTGGCGGGGCCCGCTCCGCCCCCTCGGGTCGCGCGGCCCAGGGAACTGTCGGCGGCGCACCGGATATTGGGATCCGCCAGTACCAGCGCGGCGACGATATCCGAACGGTGCACTGGCGTGCTTCGGCCCGCTACGACGACCTGATGGTTCGGTTGACCGAGCCGGTATCGCACGGCGGCGCCACAGTGTTGATGGATCATCGGGCCGAAGCGCATTTCGGTCTGGGTGAGTTCTCCAGCCTCGAGACCGCCGTCAGCCTTGCCGCCTCGGTGGCACTACACCTGCTCTCCGGTGACCATCAGGTTCGCCTGGTGTCCCACACCGGCCGAGTATTGGCCGACGGGCACGACATCGCGGACGATGTGTTGGCCGGCCTGGCCCTTTTGACCAGCGACCCGAAGGGTAACTTCGGACCATCGGCGTTCATCGAGGCGGGTCTGCTGATCGCCGTCCTGGGATATGCCGACCCCGAGACGACCCAACTATTGATCGCCTCGAGACGGCGCTCGGCCAACGCGATCGCCCTGGTGCTGGCCTCCCCCGAATGGGCCGGCCAGGAACCCGGTGCCCAACAACGCCCCACTCCGGCCGAAAACATCGACCAGATGGTGTCCAGCCTGACCACTGCGGGCTGGCGGGTTGTCGTGGTCCATCCCGGTGACGATCTGGCCGGGGTATGGCGCCGGGCGTGCAGCGCCGGTGACGGCTACCGGTCGGCGCGGCAAAGCGGATGACCTTCAACGCGACCCAGGCGGCCCCCCGACCGCCCGCCACACCTGAGCGATTTGCCGGGCAACATTCGGCAACCTCGGGCGCCCGGGCGGCGACGCCGCCGCCCTCGGCCAAACCGATCGTCGGCCTGATCGGCGCCCTCACCGTCCTCGCCGGCGCATCCTCCCTCACGACAACCCTGAGTGGACCGGAATGGATCCCCTCCGTCCTGCAGGTGGTCGGGTTGGTCTGGCTGATCGGATTCGGCAGTCGACTACTTCGCTGGCCGTCGCCGGTGACGGTCCTGCTCCAGTCCTTCGGCATAGTTCTCACCCTGACCAGCCTGTTCACCAACGGCGGCATCTGGGGAATGATTCCGAACAAAGCTGCGCTCGGCGAGGCCGGCACGCTCCTCAGCGGCGCCTGGAAACAAATTCAGGAAACCACCCCTCCGGCCGAAGCAACGCCGGAGCTCAGCTTCTTGATCGCCATCTCAATTGCCCTCGTCGCGCTCGTCGTCGACTTTTTGGTGTGCGAAGTCGACGCCCCTGCCCTCGTTGCGCTTCCGCTGCTGTGTCTGTACTCGATTCCGGCCTCGATCTCCGACACACTGCTGCCGTGGTGGACCTTTGCCCTGCCGGCCCTGGCCTACGCGGCATTGGTCGCTGTTGCCGGGCACCCCGGAAGACGGGTTGGATTGCGCGCAGGCTTGGGCATCGCCACCGCCGGCCTGGTGGCGATCGTTGCTGCCATCGCAATCAGCCTGCTGGTGGCCGACTCGGTCACCGCGGTCAGCACCGAAGGGCGAATCCCACGCGGAAATAATTCCCGCGGTGGCGGGGATATCGGGTTGTCGCCCTTTACATCGCTGCTCGGAAACCTGCAGCGCGGTGAGCCGGTCGATGTACTCCGAGTCACCGGACTGGCGCAACCGGACTATCTGCGCACCGTGGGCCTGGAGAAATGGACGGCCGGACAGGGGTTCTCCGAGGGTGAGCCAGGCGCCGATTCAGTGGCCGTCAATGGTGAGATCGACCTGGCCCCGCTTGCCCGCAATCCCAATGCCCAGCTGAATGTGGTCCAGGTAACAAACCTGGCGTTCAGCGATCGCTACGTGCCGATCTATCAGGGCACCCAATCGGTCGTCGGTCTACCGGCGGGGTGGACCTACAATCCTGTCCTCGGTTCGATCTTCCGACCGGAGGCGGCGAACCCGGGCTCCTATTCGATGTCGGTGGCCAGTGGGGCAATCTCGCCGGAAGCCTTGCGAATCGACACCGTGACACCAGGCGGAGTGCTCACCGAGCAGGCAGGGGTGCCGATCAGCGTGGTGAACCAGGCCCAGCAGATCACCGCTGCCGGCCAGACGGTTTTCGACAAGGCACTACTGCTCAAGGACTACTTCACCACTCCGACAAATGGCTTCCAGTACTCGCTCAATGTGCCGGCGGGCAATAGTGGAGACGCACTGGTTGATTTCCTGCAGAACAAGCAGGGTTATTGCGAGCAATACGCGACCGCCATGACGATCATGCTGCGCACGCTTGGAATCCCGGCCCGGGTGGCCATTGGTTTTACCCAGGGCCAGGCCACCGGTAACGGCGAATACATCATCTCCAGCCATGACGCCCACGCCTGGGTCGAGGTCAGATTCGACACTGCCGGGTGGGTTCGCTTCGACCCGACCCCCCTGGGCGTCGCCGAGGGTGGCCAACAGGGTTTCGAAACCCCATCAGCTTCGGCTGGGCCATCCCCGTCAGCGCCAACCGGAACCGGCGCGGACCAACCCGCGGCGTCCGAAGAGATCCCCGGCGCGGGTGGGATCACCCAGACCAACACGGTGACCAGCACGCAACTTTCCGATCAAGCAGTGGGTGTCGGAGGCGATGGTTTTCGCGGTTTGAAGACCGGCGAATGGGCTGCCCTGGCAATCATTTTGCTGTTGGCCGTGCTGTTCGTGACGCCATCGCTGTATCGACGGCGCAAAGCCAGCCGGCGGATTGCGATTGCCTCGGCCGGCGGTCCGGGAGCCGCCGCCGCCGCGTGGTCGGAGGTCGAGGATCTGGCTTTGGATCACGGGCTTAATCCGGATCGGAGGGCCACCGTACGGGTGGCGGCCAACTTCCTGGCCAAACACGGCAAACTGACCGAGGCTTCGCGCGGTGGCCTGCGCAGAATCGCGCTCGCAGCGGAACAGTCCTGGTATTCAGGCAGCGAGTACACCCCTGCTGACGGAACGGACCTGGGGGCAGACGTTCAGCATGTAGGCACTGAATTCTCGCAGACCGCGCCACTGACTTTGATGGACCGGATGCTCCCGAGATCGCTGCGTCCGGGCGGGCGCGACTGATAGCCGCGTCAAGAGTTACCCAGGTGATGGCAGGCTGTGCTTGGGCCACCGGTCCGCCGGGGCCGCATCCTCCGGTCCGGAGACCACACGGCGGCGGCCATCACCCAGCTTGCGTCGCCGCCCGCCCTAGCGGTGCGGTGGACTTGCGGAGCATAACGATGATGGCGGTGGCCTCCCTTACGGGGGGCCACCGCCATCATTGTGGAGAAGCGTGTTTCAGCGATCGATACCTCGTGCGAACTCGCCCGCTACTGCTCGTCAAAACGACGGCGAAAGCGCTCTTCCATCCGGTCGGACAGATTCGAAGAAGCCTTGCGCTGCGGCGCGTCCGTCGAAACGTGACCACGCTTCGACGGCTGACCGAATACCAGCAGGCCGACACCGCCGACCATGATCAGGAATCCGAGAACGCTCGCCGCAACTCCCACGGGGAGAAGACTTTGCGCCAGTAGGACGCCGGCAATCAGACAAACAAGTCCGATGACGAATGCGATTGCGGCAATAACGGGACGACGACGACGAATTCGCTTTTCATCAACACTGTTGGCGAATTTCGGATCATCTTCGTAGAGCGCGCGCTCGATCTGGTCAAGCAGGCGCTGCTCATGCTCGGAGAGCGGCATGGGTCCTCCTCCGGCACCGGTGACGGCGTGGTGGTCAAGAAATGGTGGGTAACTGCTGTAACTCGGCTGATAAGAGCCTTACTGCGATATTGCAAAAATCCAAAACCAGGATCACCTTGGGTGCCTAACTACAGGATACGAGCACCGAGCGCCGACTACTAGACCGGAGCCGATTCGTAATTGCTGACTGGACCCCTTTCATCATAGGACGCGGCTGG
>JBBSUU010000199.1:0-5980 GCA_038234115.1 Mycobacteriales bacterium | reverse complement strand
CTGAGCGTCAAAATCAATCAGGCGTTTCCTCGTGCTCATCTCCTCGCGGCAGATAAGCGCATGATTCGTTTTGCAATCCCGGTCGGAAAGATAGGCCGTTAGCAAGTCGTGGTGGACCTCACCTTCGAAGCGCGGCACCCCCTGACGCGGCGAACCGCTCCGCCGGGTGAGCTGGTCATTCGTGCCTACGGCAAGGATGGCATCATCAACCGCAAGCCCACGGCTCGAATCGCAGACGCGTTGGTGGACCTGCTGACGAGTAAGAACAATTAGCCGAGTAAGAACAATTAGCCGAGTAAGAACAATTAGCCGAGTAAGAACAATTAGCCGAGTAAGAACAATTAGCACTGCCGCATCATGATCGGCTGCTCACCGGGTTGTGCCATCAGCCTGCCAAACGTCCGGCTATGCTGGCCAGTCGCCTGCCTTGGTAGCGCGCGACGGCCAGCGCGTTCGCATCTGGGGTAGGCCCGTCCGCAGTTGCACACCGGCCAGGCGTCGCATTCGAGTGGTTGGTCCATTCATATCCTGCGGTACGGATAAGACGTGGGGCTGATTTCAGCGGATCGACCATCCGGCGCTCGGTGTCTTCCAACGGACGGGACTAAAGGTCCGGCATCAGCTCGATCACCGACCTGACCTGCGAAAAGTGCCCCTGGTCAGACTCGAACTGACACTACACGGGTTTTGAATCCGTTTCCTCTGCCAATTGGGATACAGGGGCGCACTACCGCTCTGACAGCCAACATCTCGCGACCATCTCCGAACGTGAACAGCTTAACCAATGTATGTCACATCTTTTACCGCCTGCCAACTCGCCAGCTCACCCGGTACGCCAGATAATCTCAGTTCAGATCCTCGCCGGACCGCGGAGGGGTTGCACCTACGGGAGTTAAGACAATGGCAACACCGAAACGGGTCCTGATCGCAGAAGATGAGGCGCTGATCCGATTGGATCTGAAGGAGATGCTTGCCGAAGAGGGTTACGACGTGGTCGGCGAGGCCGGAGACGGCGAAGAAGCTGTCGAACTTGCCACCGAACTCCGACCCGACCTGGTGATCTTGGACGTCAAGATGCCCAAAAAAGACGGGATCGCGGCAGCGGCGGAGATCACCGACTCCCAGATCGCTCCGGTCATCATCCTGACTGCATTTTCGCAGGCAGATCTGATCGAGCGGGCGACCGATGCCGGTGCCATGGCCTATTTGGTCAAGCCGTTCACCAAGTCCGACCTGCTGCCGGCGATTGAGGTCGCAGTGGCCAGATACGCCGAATTGGTGACGTTGCGTGCTGAGGTCGCCGATATCACCGAACGTCTGGAGGTCCGGAAGATCATCGACCGGGCCAAAGGCCTGCTGATGACCAAACAGAAAATGACCGAAGCGGAAGCCTTCCGGTGGTTGCAAAGAGCGGCGATGGATCGCCGTGCCTCCATGAGAGACATCGCACAGGCAGTTCTGGACGGTCTGGGTTCGTAGACCCCAGCCACATCCCTGGATCGTTGCGTATTACGCTTCGCGCACCCAAATGATGCGATTTGGTCACGATCGCTACAGGAGTTGCTCTCAGGGGGTTACGAATACCTCGGATTCGTCTACTGTTCCGACCGCGGGCCGTAAACGTTTGCGTAGTTGTCAGAGTTCTGATCCACTCATGCCGAGAAAGCAGGAGAGGGCCGGAAGATCTCCAAGGCAACCCGCCCGTAGCAGTCCCGCCGTTGTCGTTCGGACTCCCATCCGGAGTTCGACAAATCTAAGGAGAACCCTCAGTGCGGAGTAGGTCCCTGGCGAAGTTCGCCGCAATCGGAGTCGTCGGAGCGATGGCGCTTGCCGCGTGCTCCAACTCCACCACCACCCCCGCTGCTACCAGTGCGGCTCCGGCCGCAGGCGGTACCAGCGCAGCGTCGTCCGCTGCTCCGGCCGGCGGCGGCAACAGTGACGCCGTTTACAAGCTTGGTTTTCAGGGCGCGTTGACCGGTGATAACCAGCAGCTCGGTATCAATATGATCAACGCCACAGAACTGGCTGTCGAGCAGGCAAACGCGACCGGCGACCTGGGCTTCAAACTAGAGCTGGTCAAATCCGATGATGCCGGTCTGCCGGACAAGTCCCCCGCCGCGGCCGCCACTCTGCTGCAGGACCCCGGTGTTGTCGGCGTTGTTGGCCCGATCTTCTCCGGTACCACCAAGGCGGTCGGTGACACCTACACCGAAGCCAAGATGGCTCTGATCAGCCCGTCGGCCACCAATGCCACACTGACCACCTCCGGTTGGAAGTCGTTCCACCGCATCGTTCCCACCGATGCCACCGAGGCGGCCGGTACCGCTGAGTGGATGGCGAAGACCCTCAAGAACGTTTACATCGTCGACGATCTGTCCGACTACGGCAAGGGCGTCGCTGACGACCTGCAGAAGGGCCTCGAGAAGGCCGGCGTCAAGGTTTCCCGTGAAGGCGTCGACGCCAAGACCACCGACTACAGCGCCATCGCGCAGACTGTCGTCTCCTCCGGTGCCGATGGACTGTTCTACGGCGGATACGACGCGCAGGCTTCCCTGTTTGCGAAGGCTCTGAAGTCGGCTGGTTACGCCGGCAAGACCGTCACCGGTAATGGTGGCAAGTCTTCCGTCTTCACCGAAGGTGCCGGCGATGCCGGTAACGGCTGGTACTTCTCCTGTGGTTGCTTGGATGCCACGACAGCTCCGGGTGCCAAGGCATTCGAAGATGCCTATGTTGCCAAGTTCGGTACCCCGTCCTCCACGTACTCTCCCGAGGCCTACGATGCCGCCAATGCCATGATCTCTGTTTTCAAGGAGCTTGCAGCAAAGGGCGAGGTCACCCGTGAAGCCGTTCTCGAGGGCGTCGACAACCTGGATTACAAGGGCATCACCACCCAGGTGAAGTTCACCCCCGAAGGTGAGGTCCAGAACGCGACCATCAACCTCTACCAGCAGGTTGACGGCGTCATCACACTGGTCGGCGACATGAAAGATCAGTAAGTAACGAATCCGGATTGACTGCTCAACCCAGCGATCCAACGAAGAAGGCGTCATCGATGTTCAGTTACCTCATCGGCGGCGCCTTCTTCCGTTCTCTGTTGAGATTCCCTTGATGACGGCACTGCCGGCAGAACTCCTTGGAAGGCGTTTTGGATGCACGATTTCATGCTCTATCTGTTCTCGGGACTGACCCGAGGATCGATGTACGCGCTGATAGCGCTCGGATACACCCTGGTTTACGGCGTCCTGCAGCTGATCAACTTCGCCCACAGCGAGGTTTTCATGTCCGGGGCCTTTGCCAGCTTCATCGTCGTGCACGCCATTGTCGGTGAAGGAGGTGACATTCCCGGTTGGGTAGTGCCGCTGGTTTTCATTCTGGGCCTCTTCAGCGGTGGTCTCACCGGCGCAGCCGTTGCCTGGGGACTGGAACGGATCGCCTATCGACCCCTTCGAAAACGGGGGGCACCCAAATTGGCCTTCCTGATCAGCGCTATCGGTATGTCCTTCCTGCTCTCCGCGTTGGCCGGCAAGCTGTTCAACCGGTTCACCAACAATCAGTTCCCGGACTACTTCAACAAGGACGCCATCGTTTTCAGTATCTTCGGCGCCGAAGTTCGCCTGATCCAGCTGATCATCGTCGGCTCCGCGATCGTCATGATGCTCTTCTTGGATCGCCTGGTCTCCGGCACGAAGCTCGGCCGGAGCATTCGCGGTGTGGCTGAGGATGCACCCACCGCCGCGCTGATGGGCATCAACATCGACAAGACGATCTCCCGGACCTTCGTCATTGGTGGCGCCCTCGGTGGCGCGGCCGGCTTCCTGTTCGGAACCGCGTTCGTCTTCTCCAACATCATGGGCTTCCTGCCCGGCGTCAAGGCATTCGCTGCGGCTGTTCTGGGCGGTATCGGAAACATTCGCGGCGCCATGGTCGGTGGTCTGCTGCTGGGTATCATCGAAGTGCTGATCCCCGCACTGCCTTTCATCGGGACCAAATGGACCGACGTTGTCGCCTTCGTGGTGCTGGTTCTGGTCCTTGTCTTCCGCCCCACCGGCATCCTCGGTGAAAAGCTCGGGAGGGCCGCATGAAATCCAACTTCTTTTCCAGCCCCGTCTTCAAGCGGCTGCTCGCCTGTCTGGCACTCGGTTTCGCGCTGGCCATCATGGTCGGTCCGCAGCAGGGAACGCAGCAGGACTACGGCCTCGCCTTTCGCCAAGCCGTGTTCGACCCACGAATCTTCCTATTCCTGGGCATCGGGCTGTTTGTTTTCGTGTTGGTCACCTTCTGGTCGAAGATCACGCCGTACTTTCATCGCTCCGGAGTGCCCCCGCTGGCGGTCGGCCTGTTGACAGTGGTTGTGGCCCACACCCTGCTCAAATGGCATGATCCGACCGGCGACGGCAAGTTTCACACGGTCTCCGACGCGGCGGTAAACATTGACGGCCTGGCCCCGCTGGCGCAGGTCTACTTCAGTTGGCTCGCCTGGCCGTTGCTCCTGGCTACCGTCCTGCTGGCCGCCGCCGCCATCGTCTTGGACAAGCGGCCCATTGCCTGGGGCGCCGCGGTGCTCGCAATTGCCGGCGCGTTCATAGCGCCGGTGGCGCACAGCGCGTACGCCGCCACCACGACTCGAATCGATCACTCGCTCGGCGCCGGCTCCGCTGTCATCGGTTACCTGGTGCTGCTCGGAGCTGCGGTAACGATCGCGATGTCCAAGCAGGAGTCGGCCGACACCAAGGCGTTCTTCGGGCGGGTTCTGACGTGGCGTCCCGGATTGCCGCTGGCCGTCCTCGGTCTCATCATGGGAATCCTCGGATTGGCATCAGCCACCTGGTTCTCGCCGCTCAGGACCAACGCCACCCTGACCGACACCGCCACCTTCTTCACCGGCAAGGGACTCGCGCCGATTGCTGAGGCATACCTGAGCTTTCTGGGTTTTGTCCTCTTCGGAATCACCTTGATCGCGGCCGGCGCTGCCACCTATCTAAGGAACAAGCTGGTGGGCTGGGCAGCGTTCGCTCTCGGTCTGGTGTCGCTCTACCTCACGCTGAACACGATGTTCCTGTTCAGCTCCGCCGGTGCTTCGTTGAAGATTGACCAGGCCTCCGGGCCATGGCAGAACCTGGGCTCCGGCGGTTGGATGACATCGGCGGCGTTCTTCCTCCTTGCCGGCGCCGGATTCGTGGTGGCCACTGCCGATTGGAAGAGGGCCAAAACAATCATCGTCAACGGGCTGAAGGTGGCCGCACCCAAGTCCTCCGATCATGGCGGACTATTCGGAAACGCCACCGCCACCAAGACGCTGCTGATGGTCATCTTCGCCGCCGCATTGTTCTACCCGCCGACCGCCACCAACTTTTGGCAGGCCGTCCTGGTCACCCAGATCGGCATCTACGTTCTGTTGGCCGTCGGCCTCAACGTCGTCGTCGGTTGGGCCGGTCTACTCGACCTTGGGTTCATCGCCTTCTACGCCATCGGTTCCTACGCCACGGCCTACCTGGTCGGTTCGCTGCCGATCAAACCGCCGTGGGGCGTCATCTCACCGCTGTTGGCGATACCGTTTGCCATCGCAATCTGTTTGGTCGCCGGTGTGCTCCTGGGTGGACCAACGCTGCGTCTGCGGGGCGATTACCTCGCCATCGTCACCCTCGGCTTCGGTGAGATCGTCCGAATTGTGGCGATCAACGCCGACGGAGTCACCAACTCCACCCGTGGACCCTCACCGCAGGTGCCGCATCCGGTCATCGACCTGGGTTTTATTCGGTTTGAATTCGGTCTGAACCAGCTCCAGTACTGGTACCTGCTCCTGATCATCATCATCATTGTGGTGGTGTTGTTCCGGGCGCTGGAGGATTCGCGCACCGGGCGTGCGTGGGCGGCTGTCCGCGAGGACGAGATCGCAGCACAGGCAAGCGGTGTCAACACCTTCCGGATCAAGCTTCTCGCCTTCGCCATCGGCGCCTCGACCTCCGGTCTCGCCGGTGTG
>JBBSUU010000198.1:0-5999 GCA_038234115.1 Mycobacteriales bacterium | reverse complement strand
GCCCAGTAAGGAAGTCCCCGCAGCATGTCTTCACCAACGTTCAACGCTCCGATCCGGCGGCCCCGCCGACTGCGACGAACCCCGGCACTACGCAGGCTGGTGGCCGAGACGCGTTTGCACCCGGCAGATCTGGTGTTGCCCATGTTCGTCAAGGAAGACCTCTTGGAACCGGTGGAGATCTCCTCGATGCCTGGGGTGCTGCAGCACACCAGGGACTCACTACGCCGCTCTGCAGCCGACGCGGTGGCGGCCGGTGTTGGCGCCCTGATGATCTTCGGCGTGCCCGCGACCCGGGACGCCACGGGATCAGGCGCCACCGACCCGGGCGGCATCCTCAATGTGGCGCTGCGTGATCTGCGCGCCGAAGTTGGCGGTGCAACCGTGCTGATGTCCGACCTTTGCCTGGATGAGTTCACCGATCACGGGCACTGCGGGGTACTGGACAGCCATGGTCGGGTGGACAACGACGCAACCCTGCTCCGCTACCGGGAGATGGGCGTGGCCCACGCGGAGGCCGGCGCCGATGTGGTCGGGCCCTCCGGGATGATGGATGGTCAGGTGGCTGCGATCCGGCAGAGCCTGGATGCCGCCGGGCATCTGGACACTGCCATTCTGGCCTACGCCACCAAATATGCCTCGGCGTTCTACGGCCCCTTCCGGGAGGCGGTGGATTCGGCGCTGACCGGCGACCGCCGCAGTTACCAGCAGGACAGTGCCAACCGCCGGGAGTCCACCCTCGAGGTGGAGTTGGATATCTCCGAGGGCGCTGATCTGGTGATGGTGAAACCCGCCATGTCCTACCTGGACATCGTCGCCGACATCGCCGCAATGTCAGGTGTGCCCGTCGCGGCGTATCAAGTTTCCGGCGAGTACTCGATGATCGAAGCCGCCGCCGCCAACGGCTGGATCGATCGGGAACGGGCCATCATGGAAAGTCTGACCGGGATCAAACGGGCCGGGGCACATATCATCCTCACCTACTGGGCCGCCGAAGTTGCCGCCCGACTCAACTCGGAAGCAGGCCAATCGTGAGCATTCCCCGCAGCAGCGACTCCCCCGTCAGCGCAGCATTGTTCGAGCGCGCCCTTGCCGTCACTCCTGGCGGGGTCAATTCGCCGGTGCGGGCCTTTCGAAGTGTCGGCGGCACCCCACGTTTCATGTCCAGTGGCCGCGGCGCCTGGATCACCGACGCCGATGGCAAGCAGTATGTCGATCTGGTTGGTTCCTGGGGACCGATGATTCTGGGGCACAGCCATCCGTCCGTGATCGCGGCCGTCACCGAAGCCGTCAGTCGTGGTCTCTCCTTCGGAACTCCGGGCGAGGGGGAGGTACTCCTGGCCGAGGAGATTGTCAGCCGCGTGGCGCCGGTGGAGAAGGTTCGTCTGGTGTCATCGGGCACCGAGGCCACCATGTCGGCACTGCGGTTGGCTCGTGGATTTACCGGCCGCACCAAGGTGATCAAGTTTGCCGGCTGCTATCACGGTCACGTCGATGCGTTGCTGGCTGCGGCCGGCTCCGGGGTTGCCACCTTCGCCCTGCCCGACTCGGCCGGTGTGCCGTTGTCCACCACCGCCGATGTCATTGTGTTGCCCTACAACGATCTTGAGGCCGTTCAAACAGCTTTCCAGAATTTTGGCGACGAGATCGCTTGCATCATCACCGAAGCCGCGCCGGCAAATATGGGTGTGGTGCCGCCGGCTCCGGGATTCAACCGGGCGCTGGCCGAAATTGCGCACGCTCATGGAGCGTTGCTCATCTCCGATGAAGTGATGACCGGCTTTCGCCTCTCCAGCGCCGGGATGTACGGGTTGGACTCGGCGATGCAGGATCCGGTGGCGCAGGGGTGGGCACCAGACCTGTTGACCTTCGGCAAGGTGATCGGCGGCGGGCTACCGGTTGGTGCCTTCGGCGGCCGCTCCGAAATCATGGCGCTGCTGGCACCGGAGGGGCCGGTCTATCAGGCCGGCACGCTGTCCGGGAATCCGGTCGCCACCGCCGCCGGGCTGGCCAACCTCAAGGGGTGCAATGCGGCGGTTTACGAACATCTGAACGACACCGCGACGATGGTCGGCCGGCTGGCCTCCGATGCGCTGTATTCGGCCGGTGTCGCCCACCGAGTGCAGCGGGCGGGCAACCTGTTCTCGATCTTTTTCACCGCGGAGGAAGTGTCGAACTACGACGAAGCCCGCACCCAGCAGTCCTATCGGTTCGCTGCCTTCTTCCACTCGATGTTGGACTCGGGCATCTATCTTCCGCCGTCAGCTTTCGAGGCGTGGTTCGTCTCTGCGGCTCATGATGATCTGGCGATGCAGCAGATCGCCGACGCGTTACCGGCTGCGGCGGCGGCCGCTGCTTCGGCAGTTGCCTAGATTCCAGACGTCTGGGCTGCGATCGCGCTGATACCGCCAGCGCGGCGCAGGATCAGCTGCCCGTACTGTTGGCCCCGTTCGCCTTCTCCACCCACCGAAGGAGCGCAATCATGAGCGTCACACTGGGGCACAACCAGTATGGCAAAGCCGAGACCCGCGTGGTCCGGATCTATCGGGACACCGACCCACACGAGATCGTCGACTACAACGTGAGTGTCGCTCTTTCCGGCGATTTTTCCGATGTTCATCTGATTGGCGACAATGCAAAGTGCCTGACCACTGACGCAACCAAGAACACGGTAAACGCCTTCGCCAAGCAGTACGGCGCGCAGGCCAAACAGCCGGAGTCCTTTGCCAAGGTCCTCGCCGAGCATTTCTGCGGAGCAGAGCAGGTGGAACGGGCCAGGGTCCGAGTGGAGATGTACCCGTGGACCCGGCTTCATCAGGGTGGCGCTCCCAGCCCCCACGCCTTCAAGCGGGACGGCGGGTATGTCCGCACGGCGATCGCAACCTGTGCAGGCAATTCCACCAGCATCGTTTCCGGTCTCAAAGATCTGGTCTTGTTGAAGACAACGGACTCGGAGTTTTTCGATTTCTACCAGGACCCGTACACCACACTGGCGCCCACCCACGACCGTGTGATGGCCACCGCGGTGACCGGTCAGTGGTGGCACACCGAAGCTGTCGAGGACTGGCAGGAGTCCTTCGACTCGGCGGTCACCACCATGTCGGACACATTTGCCGCGCATCACAGTTTCGCGTTGCAGCAGACGATGTTCGAAATGGGCAGTGCCATGATCGCCGGTCAACCGAGTATCGGCGAGGTCAGGTTCTCGCTACCCAACAAACACCACTTCGTCGTTGATCTGTCGCACTTCGGTCTGGAAAACAATAACGAAGTTTTTCACGCCGCTGACCGTCCCTATGGATTGATCGAGGGCACCATCCATCGAGATGGGGCCCCGGACCCGGGAAATGCCTTTGATCCCGGAATCGGCTGGTAACCAAGGGGTTCGGTCTCAGCCACGGCCGGGGTGGCCGCCACCCCGAGCCAGGGCGAGTTCATTGGCCAACTCGGCGGCGGCGGCGTGCAGCACCGGGACCGCGGCGATGATCAGGGCGTCTGTCATCCTGGTCACCGGTCCGGATATTGATACGGCCGCTCGCGGCGGGTTTCCGGGGAGGGCAACTGCGACACATCGCACCCCGACTTCCTGCTCCTCCTCGTCCGTGGCATAGCCGCGTACGTCGATCTGATCCAGTTCGGCGATCAGGGCCGCACGCGTGGTGATGGTGTGTTCTGTTTGCACCGGCATTCCGGTGCGCAGAATCAGCGCCTCGACCTGCACCCGCGGCATCCGGGCCATCATCGCCTTGCCGACCGCGGAGGAATGCGCCCAGGCCCGCCCACCCACTTCGGGGAACATTCGCATCGAGTGCCGACCTGGCGCCTGCGCGACGTAGGTGACCCGATCTCCCTCGAAGAGCGCGAGATTCGCACTCTCCCCCAACTTGTCGACCAGGAACTCCAGATGCGGTGTGGCCCAGCGATTCAACAGTAGGTTGGCATTTTCGCCAAGATGCACCAGCCGAGGTCCAAGCGCATATTCCCGTGATGGTGCTTGGCGAACATAGCCAAGTTCCACCAGGGTGCGCAGCAACCGATGGATGGTGGGCAGTGGCAAACCGGATCGTGACGACAGTTGCGAGAGCCCCAGTACACCGCCGGCGTCAGCCATGATCTCCAGGAGTTCAAAGGTGCGCCCAACAGACTGAACCCCACCGAATTGGCGCGGAGCGGCGGGTGCAGCGCCGACCGAAGATTCGGGATGTCGTGCGGTCCGATGATCCTCGCCCGTCTCTGGTCCCACCACTGTGCAGCCTTCCCTCACCGCCCGAGCCCAACATCGGCATCCGCCAGTGTTTCCGTCTGGCAGAAGTTTCTATCTGCATAGTAGAATCTGTCCAGCACCATTCGTCAAGCCTCATTGCTGCTGCTGATTCGGAGAACGCAATGGCTTCAACCAGTCCTGGTTATTCGCCGCACCCGCCGGGTAGCAGCGCCGCTGCACCTGGTCGACGTCTGGCGCCTACTGTCCTGGACGAACTTGACGAGTTTCTGGCGCCGGCTGATGCAGCGTTGCGCAGGTGTTACCCGGGTGAGGCGGGCACCCGGCAGCCGGTCCACACCGTATACGTGCCGGCGGGCGCCTATGACGCCGATATCGTCGAACGCTGGGGCGGCCAGGCTCAACAGGCGCTGTCCCGCGATGGTGCAGATCCCGAAGCTTTCGCTGCGGCAGCCGGAGTCGAAATCGACCTGGTGGAGCAGGTGTATCAGCGTGTGGTCAGCAAGCTGAAAATCGAGCCGGTCGAAGATCTGCGAATTGATTTCGAGGATGGCTATGGACATCACGGTGACACCGCAGAAGACACGGTCGCCGTAGCGGCCGCACGTCAGCTGGCCCGCTCCGTCGCCGCCGGCACCATTCCACCCTTCACCGGAATCCGATTTAAATCCCTGGAGGCACCCACTCGCCGACGGGGGATTGCCACCCTCGACCTCTTTCTCGACACCCTGACCGACACCCTGGGTGGGATACCACCAGGTTTCGTGCTGACACTGCCGAAAGTAACCTCGGTAGATCAGGTCAAAGCCATGGTCGAACTGTCCGGACAGCTCGAGCAGCTTTACCAACTGACCGCTGGATCTATCCGGTTTGAGCTCCAGATCGAAACACCACAAGCAATTCTCGGCTCTGACGGACTCGCCACCGTGGCAGCGATGATCCACGCGGCGGCCGGCCGGGCCACCGCGCTGCACTACGGAACCTACGACTACAGCGCCTCGGTCGGGATCAGTGCCGGCTTCCAATCGATGGAACACCCGGCCGCCGACCATGCCAAATCTGTCATGCAGGTGGCCGCCGCCGGCACCGGCGTTCGACTCTCCGACGGATCGACAAATGTCTTGCCCGTGGGCGATTCCGCGGCCGTCAGCAGTGCTTGGACCCTGCACTGCAGGTTGATCAGACGGTCTCTGGAGCGAGGCTACTACCAGGGCTGGGATCTGCACCCGGCCCAACTGCCCACCCGATTCCTCGCTACCTACGCTTTTTACCGAAATGGTCTGGCGGCAGCCGGTGCTCGCCTCAAGGCGTACACCACCAAAGCCGAATCCGGGGTGATGGACGAGCCGGCCACGGCTCAAGCGCTGGCCGCATTCCTGGTTCGAGGTCTACATTGTGGCGCTCTTACCGAGGAGGAAACCACCGCCGGGAGCGGGTTGGACAGAACAGCTCTGGAGCGGCTGTACCTGCGCAGGAACTGAAGCCGGACCGGAGTTCTGATGATGCGGCACTCATTGCGTTACCTCATCAACTGCTCGATCATGTTCACCGAACTTCCGCTGTTGGAGCGCCCCGCCGCGGCAAAGGCAGCCGGCTTCAACGCGATCGAATTCTGGTGGCCGTTTGCCCAGCCGGTGCCCACTCAGACCGAGGTCGACAACTTCGTCACTGCGGTCAACGACGCGGGGGTGCAGTTGGTGGGCCTCAACTTTTTTGCCGGCGACCTGGCCGGCCCCGACTGCGGCGTGCTGTCCATACCGGCACGTTCCAAGGAGTTCGG
>JBBSUU010000197.1:0-6018 GCA_038234115.1 Mycobacteriales bacterium | reverse complement strand
GACCGACCCGCACCGGCCGACTCTGGCCAGCACCACAAGGGAGAACGAGTGTCCTTGAGTCTGACCACCTTTGGTCATTATCTTGTCGAAGGGGGCGACCCGGTATTTTCACCGCCCACAGTTGAGCATTCATTCTTCTGGAGCAAGCTCGGTGACGGCACCATCATTGCCTCCGTGAAAGCCATGGTGCTGCTGGTCCTGGGCGTCGTGCTGATCATCGGGTTTTTCGTTGCAGCTTCCCGCAAGACCGCTGTCGTGCCCGGTAAATTGCAGTACACCGGCGAATCCATCTACGGATTTGTTCGAAACGGTATCGCCATCGAGGTTCTCGGTCACAACGGACGCAAATGGGCCGGTTTCCTGGCCACTCTCTTTGTCTTCATTCTGGTGATGAACCTCTGGGAGCTGATCCCATTCGCGCAGCTTCCGGTCACCTCGCACTTCGCGATCCCGGTGGTACTCGCCGCGATGATCTGGATCATCTACAACTTCGTCGGAATCAAGAAGCACGGCCTCATCGGCTATCTCAAACTGTCGTGCGTCATTCCGGGAATCCCGCCGGCCATGCATATTCTGCTGATTCCCATCGAGTTCCTGTCGAACATCATCCTGCGACCGTTCACCCTGTCAGTTCGTTTGTTCGCCAACCTGTTTGCCGGACACATGCTGGTCGCTGTGGCCGCTACGGGTCTTCTCTTCCAACTCGAAGCCGGTGGTATCAACTACGCCATCGCGGTGCTGCCGGCCATCGCCAGCATCGGTTTGGTCTTCTTCGAACTGCTGGTCTGCGCTCTGCAGGCTTATGTGTTCACCCTGCTGGCCGCGATCTACCTCGAATCCTCCTTGGCGGATTCCCACTAGTCCTACATTTTCGCCGTTTCATTCATTACCTGTAGTTTCCCAGTAACCCTCCAGTCCCATCTGGTCCGCACCGGCGAGGCCAGCGTTCCGCAAGCCCCAATGATTTGTCCCACCGAAAGGGAGAAAGACTCCAATGTCTGCTGTTAACTACCTCGCCGAAGTCAACGTCAATATTGCCGGCAACCTGGGCTCCATCGGGTATGGTCTGGCCGCGATCGGCCCCGGTATCGGTGTAGGTATCGTCTGGGCCTCCTACATCAACTCGACTGCACGGCAGCCGGAGTCGGCCGGTCTGACTCGTACCTACGCCTTCCTCGGCTTCGCCGTGTCCGAGGCGCTGGCGCTGCTCGGCTTCGTCGTTCCGTTCATTCTCTGATCCCGACTTGATCCGACGAAATCACGTTGATCCAGTGAAGGGGTTGAACTGATGTCTACCGTTGTCAGCTTCTTGGCCAACGAATGTACCGCCGACACTTCTATCCAGGGATTGTCCGGCGAGGAGGTCAAAGCACTCTGCATCACCACTGAAACCCAGGTCCTGGGCCTGCCCATCGGCGAGATCATCATTGCCATCGTGGGTTTCGCAGTGTTGCTCTTCGTACTGAACAAGCTGGTCTGGCCGCAGTTCGAGAAGGCTTACGCCGCAAGGACGAAAGCTATCGAGGGCGGAATCGAGGAGGCTCAGGCCGCGCAGAAGGAAGCCAAGGCTGCCCTCGAGGAGTATCAGCGGCAGCTGTCCGGCGCTCGGGAAGAAGCAGCCAAGATTCGCGAAGAGGCGCGCGTTGCGGCGCACGCCATCCGAGAGGATCTGTTGGCTCAGGCACACGCCGAAACCGAGCGGATTGCGGCCACCGGTCGCTCGCAGCTCGCGGCGCAACGGTCCAGCATCGTGGCCGAACTCCGGGGTGACCTCGGTCGGCTTTCTGTCGATCTGGCCGGCAAGGTGGTCGGTGAGTCCCTCGAGGACGAGGCCCGCCAGCAACGCACGGTCGAACGGTTCCTCGCGGAGCTGGAGAGCTGATGCGCCACATCGCCTCTCGCCAGTCGCTCTCGTCGGTTTCCGATGTGCTGCTGTCGGGTGCGGCCATTCTTGACGACACCGGACTCGGTGCCCTCGGTCAAGACCTGACCGCGGTCGCCGCGGCCTTGTCCAAGGAGCCGTCACTACGACGCACCCTCTCGGACAACACCACCTCGGCGCCGGCCAAGGCCGGTATCGTCGCGCAACTGTTCAGCGGCAAAGTGGGCGCCCCGGCCTCTCGCGTCCTGGACGCGGTTGCGCGGCTGGAGTGGTCCACCGGAGCAGACCTGACCGAAGGTTTGTTCCAGCTCGGACGTACCGCGCTATTTTTGCGCGCCGAACGCACCGGAGAATTGGACGAGGTGGAAGACCAGATCTTCCGGTTCGGTCGGATCATCGATTCCAGCCCGGAACTGACCTTGGCGTTGGACAATCCGGCGGGTGACACCGGCGCCAAGGCCATGCTGGTCGAACGGCTGCTGCAGGGAAAGGCCCATTCGCTGACCATCGAGCTGCTGACGGCGTTGGCCCGGGATCCTCGGGGTCGTACTTTCGCGCACGGCGTCGAACAGTTGGTGGCCCAGGCCGCACAGCGCAAAGACAAAATAGTCGCGATAGTGACCAGCCCGGTGGAACTCTCTGCGGAACAGCGCAATCGCCTGATTGCCGGACTGGCCAGGATCTACGGCCGCGCGGTCGCCGTCCATACCCAGGTTGATCCCAGTATCAAGGGTGGCCTGTTGGTGCGGGTCGGTGACGAGGTCATCGATGGCAGCGTCGCCGGCCGATTGGCCGCGGTCAAGTCGGCATTGGCCAACTGAAGTGAGTAAAAGCAGCAACATGAAGTTCAGAGTTTTTTGCACTGACGAAATCAGCACCATTACGAGCATTAACACGAGAACGGGAACGCGATGACCGAGTTGACGATCTCCGCTGACGAGATCCGCTCCGCGATCGATGGCTTTGTAGCCGGCTATTCGCCCGAGGTAACTCGGGAGGAAGTTGGAATCATTGCTAATACCGGTGACGGAATCGCCACGGTGGAAGGATTGCCGTCGGCGATGGCCAACGAACTGCTGCAGTTCCCCGGTGGGGTTCTTGGAGTGGCTCTGAACCTGGATGTGCGCTCGATCGGCGCTGTCATCCTCGGTGATGCCAACACCTTGGAAGAGGGCCAGCAGGTCACTCGTACCGGAGAGGTGCTCTCGGTCCCAGTGGGCGACGCCTTCCTCGGTCGAGTCATCAACCCGCTGGGTTACCCGATCGACGGCCTTGGCGAAATTGTTGCCGAGACGCGTCGTCCATTGGAACTCCAGGCGGCCGGCGTGATGGAACGCCAGTCGGTGAGCGAGCCGATGCAGACCGGTATCAAGGCGATCGATGCCATGACGCCGATCGGTCGCGGTCAGCGCCAGTTGATCATTGGTGACCGCAAGACCGGTAAGACTGCGGTTTGCGTCGACACCATCATCAACCAGACGGCGAACTGGGATTCCGGTGATGTCAACAAGCAGGTGCGCTGCATCTACGTTGCCATAGGCCAGAAGGGCACCACGATCGCGGCGGTGCGCAAGTCACTGGAAGAAGCCGGATCGCTGGAATACACCACGATCGTTGCGGCGCCGGCCTCCGATTCGGCAGGCTTCAAGTGGCTCGCCCCGTACACCGGTTCGGCCATTGGCCAGCACTGGATGTACGCCGGTAAGCACGTTCTGATCATTTTCGACGATCTTTCCAAACAGGCCGAGGCCTACCGCGCCATCTCGCTGCTGCTGCGCCGCCCGCCGGGCCGCGAGGCTTACCCGGGTGACGTCTTCTACCTACACTCCCGTTTGCTCGAGCGCTGTGCGAAGTTGTCCGACGAGCTCGGTGCCGGTTCGATGACCGGACTTCCGATCATCGAGACCAAGGCCGGTGACGTTTCGGCGTTCATCCCCACCAACGTCATCTCCATCACCGACGGTCAGGTCTACCTGCAGTCCGACCTGTTCAACTCCGGTGTCCGCCCGGCGATCAACGTCGGTATCTCGGTTTCCCGGGTCGGTGGCGCTGCCCAGGTGAAGGCAATGCGGTCCGTGTCGGGAACGCTGCGGCTTGACCTGTCGGCCTACCGCGAGTTGGAGGCCTTCGCGGCATTCGGCTCCGACCTCGATGCCACCTCCAAGCGCGCTCTGGAGCGTGGCGCGCGTCTGGTCGAGCTGCTCAAGCAGGCCCAGTACTCGCCATTCAGCGTCCCGGACCAGGTGATTTCGATCTGGGCCGGAACTCGTGGCCACCTGGATCGCGTTCCGGTTGCCGACATCCGACGCTTCGAGGCCGAGTTCCTGGAGTCCATCCGGCACACCGCCGGTGGACCGGTCGAAGCCATCGCCAGCAGCGGCAAGTTGGAACCTGAGACCGAAGCTGCTCTGGTCGCGGCCATTGAGAACTTCACCGCCGGCTTCACCACCTCAGATGGCACCATCCTCGGCCGCGAGGCCGATGTGGCGGCCATGGATGCCAAAGATCTGGGCCAGGAAAAGGTCCAGGTCCGCGGCACCAAGCGGGGTAAGTGAGCCCATGTTTCTGATCAACATCGATAGCCGAGGCGGAGGTGTGACATGGCAGCCCAGGTAAGGGATCTGAAGAACCGCGAACGAAGCGTTCGCAAGACCCAGAAGATCACCAAGGCGCAGGAGCTGATTGCTACTTCGCGTATTGCGAAGGCGCAGGCAGCGGTCCGGGCATCTCAGCCGTACTCGAAGCTGATTACCGACGTGTTGTCGGCGTTGGCGTCTGCTTCCACCCTGGATCATCCGTTGCTCAACGAGCGAGAGAATCCGACACGGGCCGGCATCCTGCTGATCACCTCGGATCGTGGTTTGTGCGGCGGCTACAACGCCAACGCCATCAAGCGCGCCGAAGAGCTCAGTTCATTGTTGCGCTCCCAGGGCAAAACCCCGGTGGTGTACGTGATCGGCCGCAAAGGCGTGGGTTATTACTCCTTCCGCCAGAAGCCGATCGCCGATTCGTGGACCGGATTCTCCGAGAAGCCGACCTTCCTGGACGCGGAGAGGGCAGCAGAAGCGGTCCTCGAAGCCTTTCTGGTCAGCTCGGAGGGCACCACGGAAAGTGGACAACAGGGCATCGACGAGCTGCACGTGGTCTCCACCCAGTTCCGCTCGATGATCACTCAGGTGGCGCAGGCCGCCCGAGTGGCACCTCTCGAGGTCGAGTACGTGGACCCGGCAACTCAACCGGAAAACTCCGGACCGCTGCCGGCCTACGAATTCGAGCCGCAGGCCAACTTGTTGCTGGACTCGTTGTTGCCGCGTTACGTGAACACTCGCATCTACGCCGCGTTGCTGGATTCAGCAGCCAGCGAGTCGGCGGCTCGGCGGGCGGCCTGTAAGGCTGCCACCGATCATGCCAACGACATCATCAAGAGGCTCAGCCGGGAAGCCAACCAGGCACGCCAGGCCCAGATCACCCAGGAACTCTCCGAGATCGTCGGCGGCGCCGATTCCCTCGGGTCTGCAGGAAGTGAAGAAAACTGACATGACTGCCGCAACTGCTGTTTCGGGTCGGGTGGTCCGGGTTATCGGCCCGGTCGTCGACATCGAGTTCCCTCGGGGCACGATTCCCGAGCTGTTCAACGCACTCAAGACCGAAGTCACCGGCCTTGGCGACAAGCGCGTACTGACCCTCGAGGTTGCGCTGCACCTCGGCGATGGCATCGTTCGTGCCATCTCGATGCAGCCAACCGACGGTCTGGTCCGCGGCGCCTCGGTCTCGGACTCCGGTTCGCCGATTTCGGTCCCCGTTGGTGATGCCGTGAAGGGGCACGTCTTCAACGCCCTCGGTGCCTGCCTGGACGCTCCGGGATCGACCGACTCGGTGGAACGCTGGCCGATCTACCGTAAGCCCCCGCCCTTCGACCAACTTGAGGGCAAGACCGAGCAGCTGGTCACCGGTATCAAGGTGATCGATCTGCTGACCCCGTACGTCCAGGGTGGCAAGATCGGTCTGTTCGGTGGTGCCGGTGTTGGTAAGACCGTTCTGATCCAGGAAATGATCACCCGTGTCGCCAAGAACTTCGGTGGTACCTCGGTATTCGCCGGCGTTGGCGAGCGTACGCGTGAGGGCAACGACCTCAT
>JBBSUU010000196.1:0-6027 GCA_038234115.1 Mycobacteriales bacterium | reverse complement strand
GATCGGCAGCCCGCATCGTTGTTATCTCAACTGCGTCCTCGCTGGGCGATGAGATCACCCACGCCTACCTCACCCTCTTCGCCGGCCTGGGAGTCGACGATGTGGTCGGCATCCGTCCGGAGAGCCGTCAGCAGGCTGATGACCCCGGATTGATCGCCGCCATCGACCGCGCCACTGCCGTTTTCATGACCGGCGGCAACCAGGTCAAGTTGGCGACCCTCGTGGTGGGCACCGGGCTGGGCAAGGCGATCGTCGAGGCGAACGAGCGCGGCGCCGTGATTGCGGGGACCTCGGCCGGGGCGAGTATCTGCAGCCGTCATATGGTCTCGTTCGGGCCCGGCGGGACCACCCCCAAATTCCGGATCTCCCACGTCTCCGAGGGTCTGGGACTGCTCTCGGACGTCATCGTGGATCAGCACTTCACCCAGCGAAATCGGTTTGGTCGACTCTTCGCCCTCATTGCTGCCAACCCGGCCCAATTGGGTATCGGGATCGATGAGGACACCGCTGCCATCATCACCGCCGACGGTGTGATGGAGGTCAAGGGCCGCGGTGTGGTGACCGTGGTGGATGGCTCAAATCTCGTCACCACCGCCTACACCGCCACCGGGACACAGCCGCTGATGATTGCCGGGCTGAATCTGCACACCCTGCCGCGTGGCGCGAAATTCGATCTTCGCCGCCGCCGATTGCTCTCAGCCCCCGGGCTGCCGGGCGAGGATGATCTGACCGGCATCCCGTCCGTTACCACGTTGGACGATGTCCCGGAGGGCACCAGACCGGCCACTCGGCGCATTGCCGCCGAGGGGGCGCACACCACCACGGTCCACTTGCGCCGACGCCCCCTGGTCTGAATCCGGCTCGGCAGCCGTCGGCGGCTCGAGGCCGGCGCGGTAGTGTCTCCGCCAACGCCAACGCGCCATCGGGTGCGCAGCGCGGCAGTACCAAGAACCAGCCGTCAGCTTTGGGAAGGTTGAACACCGATGTCGGATCTGCCCCGCGCCATCACCATCCGCGAATCCCGGGTCTACCGGGGGCCGAACTTCTACTCCTACGAACCGGCAATTCACTTGACCGTGGACATCGGGGCGTTGGAGGACGAGCCCACCGATACCCTGCCTGGCTTCACCGAATCCCTGCTGGCGATGCTCCCGGGACTGCACGACCATCAGTGCTCCCGCGGTCACGATGGCGGTTTTGTCGAGCGATTGATCGAAGGAACCTGGGCCGGGCACGTTGCCGAGCACACCGCGCTTGAATTGCAGCGCACGGCCGGACATGAGATCACCCGGGGCAAAACCCGTTCCACCGGTGAAACCGGCGTCTACAACCTCATTTTCGGCTACCTCGACGAAACTGTGGCAACACTGGCCGGCCGGTTGGCGGTTCGTCTGGTGAACCATCTGGTCGAGTCGGACCCTGATTTCGATTTCCAGACCGAGCACGAGGCATTCCTGCGGACATCGCAGCGAGTGGCTTTCGGACCCTCCACCCAGGCCATCCTCGACGAGGCCGACGTTCGCGATATCCCCTGGCAGCGAATGAATTCAGCATCGCTGGTGCAGCTGGGACACGGCGTGCACCAGCAGCGCATCCGGGCGACCATGACCTCTAAGACGGGCTCGTTGGCTGTCGACATCGCCTCCGATAAAGAGCTGACCAATCGGTTGCTCGCCGCAGCCGGACTGCCCGTGCCATCCTCTGACGTGGTCCGCAGCGCCGATCGCGCAGTGTCGGCGGCCGGCCGAATTGGCTATCCGGTGGTGGTGAAACCGTTGGACGGCAACCACGGTCGCGGGGTCGCCATCAACTTGAAGACCGAAGAGGAGGTACGGGCCGCTTTTGAGGAGGCCTACGACCAGTCCAAGCGCGGCGACGTCCTTGTCGAGTCCTTCATCACCGGCAAGGATTATCGAGTTCTGGTGATCGGCGGGAACATGGTGGCCATTGCCGAGCGGGTGCCGGCCCACGTGATCGGCGACGGGGTGCACACGGTCGCCGAGTTGGTCGAGATCACCAACGCCGACCCCCGCCGAGGAGTGGGGCACGAGAAAGTCCTGACCCGGATCGAGGTCACTGCCGCGGCGGTCGAATTGGCCAAGGCGCAGGGCTTCGAAATGACCGACGTGCCGCCACTTCCGGTGATGGTGAAACTGGCTCTCACCGGCAACATGTCCACCGGTGGCATTTCTATCGATCGCACTTTCGAGGCACACCCGGACAATGTCGACATCGGTGAAGAAGCTGCCAGGGTGGTCGGGCTCGATATCGCCGGGATCGACTTCATCTGTCCGGATATCACCCAGCCGGTCCGCGAAACCGGCGGCGCCATTTGCGAAGTCAATGCAGCCCCGGGTTTTCGGATGCACACCCACCCGACGATCGGTGAGCCACAGTATGTGGCAAAGCCGGTGGTGGATCTGATGTTTCCACCCGGTGCGCCGTCTCGTATTCCGATTATCGCAGTCACCGGGACCAACGGTAAAACCACCACCAGCCGGATCATCGCGCACATCTTCCGAGGTATCGGAAAAAAAGTTGGCATGACCTCGACCGATGGTGTGGTGATCGATGACCGGCTGGTCATCCGCTCGGATGCCTCCGGCCCGAAGAGCGCCCGGATGGTGTTGCAGAACCCTCGGGTGGACTTCGCCGTTTTCGAGGTCGCTCGAGGCGGTATTCTCCGAGAGGGCCTGGGCTACAGCCGTAATGATGTCGCGGTGGTGCTGAACGTGGCGGCTGATCACCTGGGATTGCGTGGCATCAACACTGTCGAGCAATTGGCGCGAGTGAAGCAGGTTGTGGTCGAGGCAGTGCCGAAGAGCGGTGCCGCAGTGTTGAACGCCGACGACCCACTGGTCGCCGAAATGCGTCGTCGTTGTTCCGGCGAGATCGTCTGGTTCTCCATCAAGCCCAACAACCGGATGATCTCCGACCACTGCCGCCGCGGTGGCAAAGCCGTCATTTTGGAAAAGGGCGAACTGGGCGATCAGATCGTCCTGGTGCACGGGCGGCGGCGGATGCCGCTGGCCTATACCCACCTCCTACCGGTCACCTTCGGCGGCAAGGCGATCTTCAACGTGCAGAACGCGATGGCCGCAGCTGGCGCCGCCTATTGCACAGGCGCGCACCTGCACGACATTCGTTCTGGTCTCAGGTCTTTCACGTCCTCCTTCTACCAGGCACCAGGACGGATGAACCTGACCGAGGTGCAGGGCGTCAAGGTCATCGTCGACTACTGTCACAACGTGCCGGCCATGGAGGCGCTCGGAGCGTTTGTCGATCGGTTCTTCGAAGGTGAAACGCCGATCGAACGTCCGCAGCAGATCGGCGTCATCGCCACCGCCGGTGATCGTCGAGACCAGGACATGCGCGACCTCGGGTACCAGGCGGCCAAGCATTTCGATCGGATGATCATCCGAGAGGACGAGCGCAGTCGCGGCCGAAAACTGGGAGAGACGGCCGATCTGATCGCCGAAGGGGCCAGGCTTTGCCAGTCGGAGAGCGGACGGGTCAAAGAAATAGAGATCGTCCTGGACGAGATCGAAGCCACCCGGGTGGCGCTGCGCTGGGCCAATGCCGGCGATCTGGTGGTGCTGTGTGTCGACCGGGCCCGCGCGGTCTGGGATGAACTGCAGTTGATCGGCAACCGCGCCCAGGCCGGATCCGACGAGTACCTGGCCTAGCACTCCCGACGTTTCCTCGCCCGGTGGTCGCCGCTCTGCTCGCTGGTCGAGGGGAGCGGCGAACTGGCTTGGTGACGCTCCCGACGTTTCCTCGCCGTCTGGGTTCTTCCCGGGACTCCAGAGCCGGGAACGAGATCAAACGTGAGGAAACGTCCGCAGTGCCGCTGAACTGGCTGCGCAACCCGGGTGCGGTGACCAGCCCGGGCGCGGTGACCAGCCCGGGGTGTAGCTAGCAACCGGGGTGTAGCTAGCAACCGGGGTGCGATGACAAACCCCGGGTGCGGTAACCAACAGCACTCTCAGCTGAGCAGCCAGACTTCGGCCGGGTCGCCTGGTTCGAGATGAGTGACATCCTCGCCCAGCACCAGGATCGCGTCGGCGCCGGCCAACCAGGCCAACAGGTGCGAGCCCGGTCCGCCCCACGGTGTCACCGAGCCGGTAACAGCATCCAGGTGGGCTCGACGGAATTGTCGTTTCCCGGCCGGCGAATCGACGGCCTCGGAAACCGGCAACTGAATCATCGGCCGCAACGCGTCCGGATGGCCCATCGCCCGAAGAATCGCGGGCCGCAGGAAAACCTCGAACGAAACATAGGCCGACACCGGATTTCCCGGAAATGTCACCACCGGGATACCGTTCACCCGGCCGGCCCCCTGCGGCCCGCCAGGCTGCATCGAGACCTTGATGAATTCGACACCCTGACCGGTCAGCGCGTCCTTGACCACTTCGTAGGCCCCTGCTGAAACACCGCCGGTGGTCAGGACCAGATCAACATCTGAGGTGGCTCCGGCCAGCGTGGAATTAAACTGGGCGGCGTCATCGGGTACGAACTGAAGGACCCGAGCTCGGCCGCCGATGGCGGCGATCGCCGCGGCCAGCATGGTGGCGTTGGATTCATAGATCTGCCCGGGTCCCAACGGGTTTCCCGGTGCTACGAGTTCGGTGCCGGTGGACAGAATGAGGACTTTTACCGGCCGGAATACCGCCACGGTGGTCAGCCCCAGTGCCGCTGCCACGCCGATCTGGGTCGCACCCATCACTGTTCCGCGGGGGAGCACGATCGAACCGGTACGGACATCCTCGCCCCGCATCCGAAAATGTTGGCCCGGTGGCGCTATTCGGTGGATGGTGACGATATCGGCTCCGGCGTCGGTGAACTCGACCTGAACCACGATCTCGGCGCCGTCCGGGATCGGTGCCCCGGTCATGATTCTGGCCGCGGTGCCCGGTTGCAACGGCTGCAGGTCCGTGGTCCCTGCCGGAATATCGGCCGACACCGAAAGCGTGACCGGAAGGGTGGCGACATCGGCTGCCCGCACGACATAACCGTCCATCGCCGAGTTGTCGAAAGGTGGCAGGTCAAGCGGTGCGATCAGATCTGCGGCCAGCACCAGCCCGCGCGAATCGGGAACCGAAACCGTGATGGCCGGCATTTTCGGAATCAGCGCAGAAATTACCTGCTGATGTGTTTCGACGGAGCGCATGAAGTCCTTAACGTCGGGTGGCGAGATTGACGATGGCGAGCAGCACGATGGCGCCCAGGACGGCAACACCAAAGCTTGCCAGGGTGAAGGTGAAATCCCAGGTGCGGCCGGTGGCGAACTGATAGATGAAGCCGCCGAGTGCGGAACCGATGACGCCGACCACGATGTTGAGCAGGCAACCGCGGCGCTCCTGACCGCCGATGATGATGCTGGCCAGCCAACCGGCCAGGGCACCAAAAATGATCCAACCGATCAGACTCATTTGTCTACCTCGGGTGGCGCCGGCCGGGCGGCAACCAATTCCATGATTCGGTCCACCGAGGCAGACGGGGCGCCACCGCGAGCGGCAGCCAGGCCGAGTAGATAACAGGTCAGCGGCCCGGCGACTCTTGCAACCCCGTGGGCGACATCCCGCGTCACCTCCAGCAGGTCGTTGCGCAGATCGGCCGGGATCGAATCGATCGGCAGATCCAACGCGGTGGCGGCATCTATCAGCCATTCATCAAGGGTGCTCATGACGCTCAAACTACCGGCCCGGATAGTGTCAGGCTCTGGCGGACCCGACACGTTCGGTGATTTCGTGGGGGGTCATCTCATGCCCGCCCCTGGCCCGGATCTCGGCGACCATCTCCAGACGCTGTTCCAGCGTGCAGATCGCGAGCACCGAACCGCCCGGCAACGGTCCGCCCACCGCTCCGCCGTCGAGCAGTGCCTGCAGGGCCGAAAGTTCATCTTCGTAGGTCGGCACCTCGGTGAGTCCTGTTTCGGTGGCGCCGCTTCGCCACAGGCCGGACATCTCGCCAAGTTCTCGACCACGCAGATATTTGGCCTTCTCGGCTATCAGTACTCGATCTGCG
>JBBSUU010000195.1:0-6029 GCA_038234115.1 Mycobacteriales bacterium | reverse complement strand
GCCGATGCGAAAGTAGCGGTGACTGCCGCCGCGCCCGGGGAAGCGAGCGCCGGCGTGGACCCCGAGAGGCGCCCGTCGGCGACGCCGGCCGGCATCATGGCGAGGGAAAAGGCCCGCACCGCAGGGGAACCGAACCACCGACGCGGAGCGCTGGTTCGAAGATCGGTGATGGCGTGTTCGCCCGGCGACAGATTCAGCACGGCCGGGGTGAATCGAAACTTGATCTTGCCTTCGTCGTCGACACCGAAAGGTCTCATCGACACGGTGGTGTTACCGGCATTTTCGATGACCACCCCGAACTGCCCATGGCTGCCGGCCAGCACTGTCATCGGGGTGAGACGCATTTGCATCGCCTCGAGCGCCGGCACCACCAGGTCCACTTCGGTAACCGAGATGGCTTGCGGTGGGGTGAGTTCGCGGACCTGAATGGCGATCCTGCGATCCCCGGCGCCAATGCCCTTGGGGATCGTGATCATCGCTCGGATGGTCTGCGAAGTATCCGGAAACAGTGAAAGGTTCTCTGCATCCAGGATCACCCACGCTGGATCGGCCCCGAGCAGGCGCAGGTGATATCCACCGATCAAAGTGTTGTCATTGGTCACCGTGATGTGCACGGCGATCGGGAAGCCTTCGGTGAGTTCGACCCGCTGCGGGGTCACGCTGACACGCATGTCGCTATCCCCCGCCCGGCAGAATGAAGTCGGAGGTGGCGATGCCGCCGGCCGTGACCTGGATCAGCGCTGTCACCGTCTGACCGGTGGCGGCGGTGGCGGTCACCGTGTATGGGCCGGCCGGCAGATCGGCAATGATGAATCCGCCGCGCGGTTGTCCGCCGGATGCCGATGTCGTTGTGCTCGGCCAGACGCGTTTTCCATCGGTGGCAGAAACCTGGATGCCCACCGCGGGTACGCCGGCCGATGTCACCACCTGTCCGTTGACCCGGCCCAGGGAGCTCACCATGATGACCTGCAGGGCGGCGGCCGGTCCCGTGCTGTCCAGCGTGACCCGGACCGTCTGGTCGGCATAGCCGGAAAGAGTGAAGGTGACGGTGTAGGAGCCGGGCGACGGCAGCTCGGCGATGCTGAAAGCACCGACATCGCCATCGGTCAAAGTTGTGGTGTTGGGTGGGTTCTCGGTCCCACCGACGGTAACGGTGGCGCCACCCAAACCGTTACCGGCAGCATCGGTGAGGCGGCCGGACACCAGCCCGGTGCCGCCGACCAGCGGAACAGTCAGATTGCTCAGGACCTGACCCGGGCCCAGATCGACCACTACTGTCGCATCGGCGTACCCCGGCGCCGAGAAGGTGATGACGTAGGTCGCCGGAGTGGGGAGAGCACCCAGGACGAAGGCGCCAACGGTACCGGTGGTGGGGGTTCCGGTGGTCACGTCTTTACCGTCGACGCTGGTGGTCACGGTGACGCCGCCGAGACCTTCGATCCCGTCTGTGACAAGACCGGATACCGACCCCGCGTCGGTACCCAACAGGACCGTCGGCTGGAAGCGCACCGATCCTCCATTCACCGTTGTGCGCAGCGCACTTGGTAGATAGCCGTCGGTGGTGAAGCTCAACTCGTAAGTGAACGGGGCCGGTAAATTCGGGATCGCATAGTTGCCGCCGGCATCGGTTTGCGTGGTGGCCACCGGTTCGCCCGTGCCACCACCGCTGATCGGGCGGACCGTCACGGTCGACACCACCGGGGAGAGACTGTCCCCCGGATCGATCTTTCCATTGATCGTCGCCGGATCCCCGATGACCACCGCATTGATCCCGGCCGTCGGTTCGCCGGCCTTGACCTTGATGGGGGCCGCTGCGTCCACGGCAGGCACTCCCGGCGCGAATGCTGCTTGGAATCCGGTCGCGGTCAGGGACAACACGTAGGTTCCCGGGAACAGGCCGGCCACCTCATAGCTGCCGTCTGCCTGGCTCGCCGCCGAACTGACCGCGACCCACTGCCCGGTCCGATCCTGTCGCCTGGCCTCCACCATGATTCGGGCTACCGGTTCGCCGTTGCTGGCGGCGGTGACGGTACCGCCGATCGATCCGCCGAGGCCGGCGGGCAGCTTTCCACCCTTGGCCGGGGCTCCGTAAGGCGGCGGACCGACAACTCCGGGTGGGGCGGGTTTGCCGTCGGCTGCGGCCGCATCCAACGCCGCCACCTGACTCGAGGCAACGAAGAATGAGGCGTCGGGCGTTTTCGTCAACGGATCCCCGGTGAAAACCGAGTTGAGACCGAAGAGAAAAATGGCCGCCCACAAGCCCAGGATCAGCAGCAGGATGAGCACCGTGAGCAGACCGCGGGTCAGGTATGGCCGGTGCCGCACGGTCAGAAGGACTGTGGACTCCACCGGTGGCGATACCGACGGCTCCGCCAGCGCAGCCAGTTCCTGCTCCAGTTCACCTGCATGGCCAGGATTGTCGGGCAACGCAGTGCCGGGGACCGGCATGCCGGTCAATGGCAGGGCCGGTAAGACATCGGTTCCGACGCCGGAGCTGCCGGAAACTGCCGGTGGCGCCGCACCGTTGGCCATTGACGTCTGCTGCCGGTGACTCGGTTCGAGGAGCACGTACCCGCCGCGGGGTACACCGGCGGCAACAACGGTCACCGTTCGGTCAACATCGGAACCGAGGATCATCCGCCGCGATTTGATCTCGACGATGGGCTCGACAGTGGCGCCGGCCGGGACGGTCAAAACTGCGGGCCGGCATCGGATGGCCAGCGCACTTTCCGGATCGCCGGCTTTGAGTGTTACTTCAAGAGCAACATTGCCCTGATTGGTCAAGGTCATGACGAACCGAGAGGTGCGTCGGCTCCGGATCATTCGCGGATGGGCACTGATTTGGAGGCCGGGGTTTTGGGGGACAACCAGGTCCAGATCCGCGTAGCTGGAACCCGTGCTCTCTGTTCTGGAGGTGACCTCCACACTCAGCGGATGCCGTCCGGCGGGGAACGTGGTCGGCAGGCTCAGCGTCAGCACCATCCGACCGGTGGAATCGGGAAACAGCGGTAACACCGACGGGTAACTTTTCACATGCTGAGCGGGCAACCCGATTACTCGCGCGCTGACACCCTCGATCAGATCAGAGGTGTTGATGATATCCACCGCGATTTCGGCAGATCCACCGGGCGTCAGATCGAGTTGATCCGAATCAGTCGTGATCCGCACCTGTCAGCCACCTGGTCCGGTGGCTGCGGTCGCGGTATTCGGATCTTCGTTCGGGAGCCGGTTTTGCACCGGATCGATCCCGCGCGCGACCATCGCATCGATCCGAGCCACTCGCGGGGCAAGATCTTCGAATGGCAGCGCGTCGATTGCCGTCGTGACCACCAGCTCGAAAGATGGCTTGATGGTGCCACCGACGGTCGACCAGACGTCCTTGGCCCGATTGTTGTCATGCGGCGCAATGGCCAACTGAACCCCGGCGGCGACGGCGGACGGCAGGAATTGCGCCGGCAGGATCTGGTTGAGCATGAAACAGGTGAGCACATCGCCGATCAGCTGATGTTCATCCCGAACCGTTCCCGCCCAGGCAGATACCAGGTAGTGGACTTGTAGCAACGGAAGTGGTGCACGGCGGCGCACGACACCGTCGGGACCGGGCCGATCTATCGCCGGTCGGGGCGGTTGGCCCGACCGGCCGATGCCGAAAAGAAAGAAGTTGACCGTGATCCGGTTCAGCTGCGCCGACCAGGTACCCGACGGTGGATCGAAAGAGACGTCGCCCACCGTTGGCGGCAGCGGCAATTCCGCACGAATCATTGCCTCCAAGCCGCTATCCAGGGTGGGGATGATCATCTAGCTTTCTCCAAATAGATCAGCGGCACGGCAGGTCGAGATGACTGGTCGGCCGGGTTTCAGGTCACGAGCGGCGCCGTCAAAAACAAACTCGCCCCACCGACGTTCACGATGCAGTGCAAGGACCGCATGCGTCCACCCCGGTAACCCGTCAAGATGGCACCGGTAGGGCCCTACGCCCCCCGGTCTGTGACTGACTGTCACCACATTGCCCACAACGTTCACGACATCTTGTGAAGATGGCCCCCGGTTGATCCCGCGGTACTGGTCCAGATGAGGATAACCAGAGCTGCAGACGGGTTTTCGGCCCGATGGCGCCTCAGTTGGCGCGCGACTTGACCCAAAAGAGTGGAAATTTGTCCGATTTGCCCCAGGGGGTCGATTACATCCGGACGCCAGGTTGATGATGGGCTGAAGGTGTGGGCGCAGCCGGATCGTCCGGCGCGAAACACACCGGTCATCCTCACGCCCGGAACTGCAGGAGTTCGGAGATCCAGATGTCAGACGCCGACATCCCCTCCACAGGCGTGACGGCCGAGGATCTGACAACAGCCGGAGTGGGTACCAGCGAGACTTTCAACGCTCTGCGACGAGCTGTGCAGCGGCGAATTGCAGCAGGCTGGGCTCTGCAGGGACAGGCGGAGTCCGCGCTGAGGGCGATTGATCAGGAGCGCAAATCGGGCAGCCTGGCCGAATTGGTTCCGTCAGCTTGGAGATTCCGTTTTGGCCTGACGGCCCTGGATGTGTCGATTCTGCGAGTGGCCGCCGCAGCAGAACTCAGTGCCAATGTGCACCTGCTGGCCGGGCTGCTGTCCGGTGATGCGGGTCCGGCTCGCCCGACAATCGCCCTGGCTTTGGAAATCAGCGGCCTGTTCGCCGCTGATCCGACCGGCAGGGCCAGGTTCAACGGTGTCGGTCCACTCCGGCGATTTGGGCTGATCGAGTTGGAGGGGACGGATGTCCTACCGGTTCAACGGATTCGGGTTCCCGAGAGGGTGGCCGCGGCCCTGAACGGAGATCCCATGCCGCCGGTCGACCTGATTCCGATGTTGCTGACCCCGGTGCCGGCGCAGGTGGGACTCATTGATTTTATCAGTGCAGCGCTTGGATCGGGCGAGCCCCTGGTGTGGGTGCACGGCGCCCCCGGCTCGGCCGGCGCCGCGATGGCGGTGGCCGCCTGTCAACGTCTCGGTGTCTCGGTGTTGGTTGCCGACCTGCACCGGCATCCCACCATGCTGGGGCGAGCCGACGGTGGCGATGCGGCCGGGATAGATGGGCGGCGGGCGGCCGAGCAGGACCAACTCGGCGACACTGTTCGAGCGCTGACCTTGGAAGCCGGGGTTACCGGATCGGTGTTGGTGATCAGCGGAGTGGAGTTGATGGTTTCTTCGCTCGATTTGCTGGCTCGCTCCCCGCTGCCGGTGATCGCTGTCAGCACAGAACGATGGAACCCGTTGTGGGCCAACGATTTACCGGTCTGCGTGCCGGCACCCAACCTTACCGTGCAGGACCGTGAACAGCTCTGGTGGCCCCTACTCGGTGGTGCCCCGGCGCCGCGCGAAGTGAGCTCGTTGCGGCTGACTCCGGAAAATATCGAACGCGTCGGACTGCACGCCCGAAAGATGGCCCGCCTGGCCAAGGACGAGGACCTGACCCGCGGCACCATCGACCGAATCAGATCATCGGCCAGGCACCTGGGCCGTGGTCGCGCCGACAGGTTCGGCAACGCGGGGGCGGCCTCGCTTTCCGATCTTGTCCTACCCGAACACGTAGCCACCGAAGTGGAGCGGTTACTGGATTGGGCCAAGTACCGCGATGAGGTGCTGGCGCAGGGCCCCTTGCAGGGTAAGGGCGGTAAGGGCGGCGGTATTTGCGCGTTGTTCTCCGGGGGTCCTGGAACCGGCAAAACCCTTGCGGCCCACGTAGTTGCCGATACGCTCGGGATGGATCTGATGCAAATCGATCTGACATCCATCGTCTCCAAATATATCGGCGAAACTGAAAAGAATCTGGAGAAGGTTTTCACCGAGGCCGAATCCCTCAATTCCGTGTTGTTCTTCGATGAGGCCGATTCCCTCTTCGGATCCCGATCGGAGGTCAAGGACGCGAGGGATAGGTACGCCAACCAGGAAGTAGCCTATCTGCTGCAACGGATGGAGCAGTTCCACGGGATTACCGTGTTGGCGACCAACCTCCGCGGCAATCTGGATCCAGCTTTTGCCCGCAGATTG
>JBBSUU010000194.1:0-6083 GCA_038234115.1 Mycobacteriales bacterium | reverse complement strand
GATCGAGCCAGATGTATGAAGACCGGATTCTGCGGTGGGCCAACCCAATGTTCCACTTCGGTATCCTGGCCGTGTTTCTGGGTCATGTGATGGGTCTGGGGGTCCCGAAAACCTGGACCGACGCCGTTGGTATTTCTGAAGGCCTGTACCACTTCCTGGCGATCTCCGTCGGGGCGGTTGCCGGCGTATTCACGATCGTGGGCCTGATCGGACTGCTCTATCGGCGACGCTTCACCAAGGTTGTGCTGGGGGCCACCACCAAAATGGACAAGCTGATGTATTTGATGCTCGCCGTCGTGATAGTCACCGGTCTGATCAACACCGGCTCAGGTGTGGTCGGGGATTACGACTATCGCGAGGGGGTATCGATCTGGTTCCGCAGCATCTTTTACTTCAACCCCCAACCCGAACTGATGGCAGGTGCCCCCCTGAGCTTCAAGCTCCACGGCTTCCTGGCGATCTCGCTGTTCGCCGTGTGGCCCTTCACCCGTCTGGTGCATGTGTTCACCGCGCCCTTGGGCTATCTGCTTCGTCCCTACATCCTTTACCGCAGTCGCGACGACCACGAGGGATCGCGGTCACGTCGACGCGGCTGGGACAAGGTCGACACCATCCCGCGGCGCCGCTAGGACTGATCACACCCGAAGGACATTCGGACCCTTCTGTTGGAACCGTTCTGCTTCATGTCGCCGAAGTCCGGAGTCGGTCACCACCGTATCCAAATCGGAGAGTTCGGCGAACCGAGCGAAACTTTCGACGCCGAACTTGGTGTGGATACCGATCGCAATTTTGACCACAGACCGGGCCAGGACTGCCGCCTTGAGGGCTGAGACCTCGGGATCGGGCGTGGTGAGACCTCGCTCCACGGAAATCCCATTGGTGCCCAGCACGGCAATGTCGATCTTGATATCGGCCAATAGCTCCACGGCCCAGTGGCCGACGGTGCCCAAGGTACTCGGGCGAACAATTCCGCCGATCACGATGGTCGTGATCTTTCCCGATTTGGCCAGGATGGTGGCGACCGGAATCGACGGGGTGATCACAGTCAACTGATGCCCATCACTCACCAGCCGCTCCGCGATGAGCGCAGGTGTGAAGCCATCATCCAAATACGCCGTGCCCGCGAGTCGCATGAGATCGGTGGTGGCAGCCGCAATCCGACGCTTTTCCGGGACCATGTTGTTCGATCAGTAGGCCAGCGACGTTTCGAAACTGGCGTTGTCCACCGGGTGCACGGATCCGTGCGTGCGACGGACCAGGCCCTCTTCTTCCAGAAAACTCAGATCGCGGCGGACCGTCTCAGTGGCCACACCAAGCGCGACAGCCAGATCTGTCACGTGTGCATTGCCCGCTTGGCGAACGAAAGCAATGAGACGACTCCGTCTTTCAGCCTTGTCGACCACACGTTCCCTCTCGGTGCCAAGACTCACTGGTAATGGGGATATGCCCTCAGCCTGCGGGAATGAAACTCAACTGTCGAGTTGCCCGAGCCCGCATTCAATGTCCGACAATTGCCCGTTTGTTGAACTTGGAACGCAGATTCAATCCGTAGAGCTATCGATGCAACGCCAACCGACGGCGTAGTTCATGCCGAACTGCCGGCCACTCCACCGCGATGATCGAGAAAACCACCGTATCCCGCAGGGTTCCGTCGGCGGCAACGGTGTGGCTACGCAACACGCCATCCTGCTTCGCCCCCAGCCGCAGGATCGCCGCTCTGGATTGCTGGTTGAGCCAATGAGTTCGAAATTCCACCGCAATGCAGTCCAACTCGTCGAAGGCGTACCCGAGAAGAAGTAACTTACTTTCGGCGTTGGTGCCGGTCCGCTGGGAGGAAGCGGCATTCCAGGTCGAGCCGATCTCCAACCGGCGATTCGCCTGGTCCACGTTCATGTACGTGGTCATCCCGATCAATGCGCCGGTTTTGCTGTTGCGAGCTGCGAAAGGCACCATGGAGCCGGCTTCCAGGAAACCGAGTCGACGTTCGATCTCGGCGGCCATCCCTCCAGGTTCCGGTACGGAGGTGTACCACAACTCCCACAGCTTGCCGTCGGCCGCGGCCGCCTCCAAACCGACTCGATGATTCATGCTCAGCGGTTCCAGAGTGACCAGATCACCGGTAAGCGTGCGAGGTTGGAAAAACGTCATTGCGCAACACTATTGGCCCGGTCAGGACGAAACAATCACGGCCTCGTCTTGACCCGCTACACACGACGCCCATGGCCAATCGCCAGTCGTCTCGTTCTCCGAGATCACTACGTAATCATCAGTTTGGTAGGTGACCGGCAGGGTGAGAAGTTCGGAGTAGAACGCCGCCATCGCACCGGGGGCGCGGCAATCGATAACCACGTGGTGACGCCGTCCGATCACCGGCTCATCCTTCCAGGCCGCTCAGAGAGTTGCGGCGTACCTATCGATCAGCCGGCCAAGTCGCGGCAAGGCCTCGACCACATTCTTCTTCGCGTTGGGTCGCAGTCTTCCGTAGATCTTTTTGATGCTGTCCCTGCTGCTGCGAGCCACTCGGGTATCGGTCACGTCGATCAGCGCATCGGATGCCGGATCGGAACGTGAGCTCAGATAAGTACCGAAATCGCTTCCACCGGCGGTCAGATGCGCGTCGTAGAACGGTTCCAGAGCTGCGCTGAAGTCATCCAGCAGACTGCTCACAGCCGACGGGATAATGCCAGGTTTGACCTTTTTCACTGCCGCATAGCCGGTTTTCACCACGGCTCCGCCGACGCCGCTCTTTCCGGATACCTCTGAATCGATCAGTGTTTGCAGATCGCCGACAACTGCTGGACGTCGCGTCGGATCTAGCAGAATTTCCTTCAAAGTGGTTGCCACAGATGGTGTTCCTTTTTCAGTTTTCCGATGAGGTAGTGCCGATCCGGGTGCGGCGGCGTCAGTCGGTGCCGCCGTCCATCGCCGCGACATCCAGTGGCGCCGACGTGACGACATCGGTGTCGGACGAAGCGGTAATAGCAGCTGACCCGCCCGGTTCCAGCGAGCCGACGAGCACTCTTTCACCATCTAGCCGGCCCATTGCTGCATACAGTTCCAGTTTTGACCTGGTATCCGCAATATCCAGATTTCGCATCGTCAACTGCCCGATCCGGTCTGTCGGGCCGAAGGCAGCGTCCTCGGTGCGCTCCATCGAAAGCTTGTCTGGGTGGTAACTCAGGTGTGGTCCGGTGGTGTCCAGGATCGAATAGTCATTCCCGCGACGCAGTCGCACGGTGACCTCACCGGTGACCGCGGAGCCGACCCAGCGCTGCAGTGATTCGCGAAGCATCAGCGACTGCGGATCAAGCCAGCGTCCCTCGTAGAGCAACCGTCCGAGGCGGCGTCCATCATTGTGATAGCTCGCCAGGGTGTCCTCGTTGTGGATGCCGTTGATCAACCGTTCGTAGGCGATGAACAGCAGTGCCATTCCGGGAGCTTCGTAGATCCCGCGACTCTTGGCCTCGATAATGCGGTTCTCGATCTGATCCGACATTCCCAGTCCGTGTCGGCCACCGATCGTGTTGGCTTCGTGGACCAGGTCGACATCGGAAGAAAACTCGCGACCATTGATCGAAATCGGCCGACCCTCGTGGAAGGCAATCGAGACATCTTCGGCGGCGATCTGCACGCTCTGATCCCAATGCGCCACACCCATGATGGGCTGCACGATCTCGATCGAAGTATTCAGGTTTTCCAATTGCTTGGCTTCGTGGGTGGCCCCCCAGATGTTTGCATCTGTGGAGTAGGCCTTCTCAACGCTGTCCCGGTATGGCAGCGCCCGGGCCAATAGCCACTGCGACATTTCGGTCCGGCCGCCCAGCTCGCCCACGAATGCCTCGTCCAGCCACGGTTTGTAGATTCGCAGGGCCGGGTTGGCCAGGAGGCCATACCGGTAAAACCGTTCGATGTCATTTCCCTTGTAGGTGGATCCGTCGCCCCAGATCGAGACGCCGTCCTCGTACATTGCCCGCACCAGGAGGGTTCCGGTGACAGCACGACCGAGTGGGGTGGTGTTGAAGTAGGTGGCGCCGCCGGTGCGAATATGGAACGCCCCGCAGGCCAAAGCACCCAAACCCTCCTCTACCAGCGCCGCACGGCAATCCACCAGCCGGGCCAACTCTGCGCCGTAGTCCTTGGCGCGACCCGGGACACCGGACAGATTCGGCTCGTCGTATTGGCCGATATCAGCGGTGTAGGTGCACGGAACCGCGCCCTTCTCCCGCATCCAGGCAACGGCAACTGAAGTGTCGAGACCGCCGGAAAAGGCAATCCCAACCCGCTCACCGAGCGGCAGGGAGGTGAGAACCTTGGACATATTGGTCAGGTTATAGGGGAAACGCCGGGGTCTAAAACCCGACCGGAAACGGGCCGCACGCCGAGGTGTCCTAAGCTGCATCGAGTGACCAGACCTGCCGCCTTCGACCGTGCCCTGCAATGGGCCAAGGAAGCCGATGCAAGCGCGGTGCGCAACTCTGTTTCAATGGCCACTCCACTGGCCATCGGTACCGCCTTCGGGGCGCCGGCCATCGGCGGACTGGCCGCAATTGGCGCATTCACCACGATGTACACCCACAACAAGCCCTATCGGCAACGGGTCAAGCAATGGTTTTTCATCGCCGGCGCACTGCTCGCTGCCTTTGTCGCCGGCGCGCTCGTCGCGTCCTCGTCGTGGGCCGGCGTCGTGGTGATCGGTGTTAGCGCGGTGGTACTGACCTACCTGATGCGGATCGTCGCGATGGGACCGCCCGGCGCTTACATCCTGGTGCTGGCTTGCGCGACGGGGACCCATCTACCGCCTGATATCGGTGCTCTTGGACAGCGGGCATTGGCAGTCGCCGCCGGTTCGGTGATCGCCCTGTTCGTCTGCACGGCGGGCTGGTGGACCAGCCCGGATAATCCGGAGCGATTGGCAATCGCCGGCGCAATGCGCAAGGTTGCGGCTTATCTGATGGCCGGAGATGACGCCAACGAGCGGCGGCACCGGGCGCAACGTTCGCTCCATGAGGCCGCAGTCATGCTCACCAACGGTTCCGATCGGGGAAACCCTGGTCGACTGGCCGAGGTGCTGCGTCAACTCAGGCATCTGACGGACAGCTTCGATCCGGCCGCACCCGGTCCCTACGAGTCCACTGAGATAGGCTGCGCAGCAGCATTTTTGAATACTTCCGCTGATGATCTCAGGGGTATCTGGCCGCTTCGGCGCGAGCGAACCGATCGGCACGACGGGCTTGCGGAGAATATCGGTCTGATAGCCGAACTGGCCCGCTCACTTCGCCGCCCGAACTCGGCATTTCCCGAACTGCTGCCCTTTCCCGGGCCGTTCGCTATCTGGCGTGCTCGGACGCCGCGGGCCCTGCGCAGCGCTGCAAGAGCCGGATTTGCTGCCACCGCAGCCGGCTGTGTGGCCATCGCGTTAGCGGTCGATCGTCCTTATTGGGGAGCCGCCGCGGCGATTGCAGTGCTTGCCAACGACGGCACCAGAGCGACCTTCTCCCGCGCCTGGGCCCGATTCGCCGGAACCATCGCCGGTGTCGCACTGGCGGCCGGGATCATCGCCACCCATCCAGGACCCGTGGTGATTGTGATCGTGGTCGCGATCCTCCAGTTCACCATTCAGTTGGTTGTCGGTTACTCCTATGGATTGGCCGTGGTGGCAATCACGCCACTGGCGTTGTTGCTGGCCGACGCCGCCAGCGGAAGTACCTCGCTGACCGATCTGCTCCCCCGGCTGCTCGAAACTGCGATCGGCTGCGCCCTGGGTCTGGCTGCCAGGCTGGTGATCTTCCCGAATAGTTCGGCCGAGCAGCTTCCGGTCATCATGGCCAGGGTGGCTCGGCGGACGGAGCAGTGGGAGCGAATTTCCGCCGATCCTGACGGCAGGCCGTCGGCTGAAACGGCCCGGCCGGTCAGGCTGGCATTGGAACGTGCGTTGCTCGCGTTGGAGGACGCCATCAACGCCGCGAAGGATGAAATTCATCCGCATCCGAAAACCACCAGCAATATCGAGTTGGCCACCGCCACGCTGGACCGCACCTGGCCCACCGTCACCCTCATCCCTCGGCCACGTCAGTAGCCGGCCG
>JBBSUU010000193.1:0-6100 GCA_038234115.1 Mycobacteriales bacterium | reverse complement strand
TCGGATTCGTAGACAGGCCCGGACTTTCGTAATTCGCGGAAGTTCGATGGATACATCGCCAGAGGAGAAATCATGGCAAACGGAACCGTCAAGTGGTTCAACGCTGAAAAGGGCTTCGGCTTCATTACCCCTGAAGATTCGGGTGCGGACGTCTTCGTTCACTACTCCGAAATTCAGTCCGGTGGATACCGCAGCCTGGAAGAAAACCAGCGCGTGACCTACACCGTCACCCAGGGCCCGAAGGGCCCGCAGGCGACCGGTGTCACCGTCATCTGATTGAGCCCCAAGCTCAATAACAACTGGGCGGCTACCTCCTCGCGAGGTAGCCGCTTTTTTGTATTCAATTTCTACGTTTATTGGCGGCAAGAGTAACTTTCCCCGAGCAGCGGGAGCGTGCCTTGACAGCGGTCAGCGGCGGGAGTGTAATCGGTTGATGCGGAGAATCCGCCGGTCTGGGACCATAATCGCCACCTTCGGGCCGCCAGTATGGGTGCGCAAAGCTCGCCGCCCAGTAGCTCATCTTGCTGCCCGACCCGTCTCTTTGCACCTCGAGTGCCTCACCGGCTCGGCCAGGACCTGCGTGAGCACACCATCACGCTCTCCAGTTCCATCAATCACCGCATCTTTCCCGCCCCATGCCGAACCAGCGAAGGATTCAACGCGATGCACTGTTACGACTGCGCTCTCAACGACACCACCGCCCCCGCCGTGGCGGTGTGCACCGACTGCGGCGCCGGGGTCTGCACCGACTGCGTTCGCGTGGAGGAGACCGACCATACCCACACCGCCTCACCCGGGGTGTCCTCGCCGCATCGGACCCGCACCATGACCTGCGCGAGTTGCGACGCGGTGATGCGCAACGCCTCCTGACCCCACCATTGGCAGCGGGGGTCAAGGCACCGCCCACGCGACAATTTTCTGGTCTTTATCTCACACCGGTGCTTTATCGGAAACGTTTGACTTTCATTGCGCCGAAGCGTTCACTCGGAAATGCAGTGCAACTGCCGGTCTGGTACCGACATCGTCGCCAATCGCCATGATGTCGTGAGCAATGGCTCACCGCGCCCAGAACCCCTCTCTGGCTGGACAGACCGATCGCCCTCGCGCGTTCGCTGACATCGATTCGGTCCCTCAACTGCGGGACGTTTGCCTCACCTACGGCTAATTGTGACGACGGGCGCTCCCGCACGTACGGAAGTCGTGATGGCGTTCCTGGTACCCCTGTCCAACAGTCCCACTGACGTAGATGGCGTCGGCGCACACCCGAGTCGAAAGGTCTCACGTCATGACTCGCAGATCAGGTGCGGAGCCCTCGGTAGCGCGGCTGCGACCGGCTGGGTCTCCCGGGAGGCCGACATGAGGATCGTGGTCGCGCTGGGTGGAAACGCCTTGTTACAGCGCGGCGACAAACCCGATGCCGGCGTTCAGTTGGTCCACGTTCGCGCCGCCGCGCTGAGCCTGGCGCCGCTGGCAAATGAACACGATTTGCTGATCTGCCACGGCAACGGCCCGCAGGTCGGCATGCTCGCTTTGGAAACCGCATCGGACAGCGCTCTGACAAAGCCTTACCCCCTTGACGATCTCGTGGCGCAGACCCAGGGCATGATCGGATACTGGCTGATCCAATCCCTGCGCAACGCCGGCGTCAGCAAGCCGCTGCTGGGCCTCATCACCCAGACCGTCGTGGATCAGGATGACCCGGCCTTCGGTCGACCCAGCAAGTTCATCGGACCCGGCTACTCACAGGCGCAGGCCCAAAAGCTGGCGAACCGGCACGGCTGGAAAGTTGCAGCCGACGGTGATCGTTGGCGACGGGTGGTCGCCTCACCCCAACCGCAGCGAATCGTCGAACAATCCAGCGTCACCGCACTTCTGGACACCGGCGCGGTGCTGATCTGCGCCGGCGGCGGCGGAGCCGCAGTCACCGAGACGAGCGATACGCACCTGAGTGGTGTCGAAGCTGTCGTTGACAAGGACTACGTGGCCGCAATGTTGGCAATCGCCGTCGGCGCCGACCGCTTGATCGTGTTGACCGACGTTCCGGCTGTGATGACCGACTTCGGAACACCCCGAGCCGCACCGCTGAGTCACGTGACTCTGGACGAACTCACCAAAATGTCCTTCCCCACCGGATCGATGAAACCCAAAATCGAGGGTTGCCGACGATTTGTCGCGGCTACCGGTTCACCGGCAGCAATCGGATTGTTGACCGACGCCGCGGCCCTACTGGCCGGGACCGCCGGCACCACCATCAGCAGCACCGCCTGCCCCGCAGCTGCGTCGGGGGATCTGCAAGAGCCGAAAGCAAGGACATAGACCATGACGATGACAATGACCGGCACCCAAACCCTGGACGCAGCACTGCTGCACCGGATGAACGCCTACTGGCGGGCCGCGAACTACGTGTCTGTCGGGCAGATCTATCTGTACGACAACCCACTGCTGAAACGGCCCCTGGCATTGGCCGACGTCAAACCCCTGGTGGTGGGCCATTGGGGAACCACACCGGGGCAGAACTTCATCTACGTGCACCTCAATCGCGCGATCAACAAATACGACCTGAACATGTTCTACATCGCCGGACCCGGCCATGGCGGGCCCGCGCTGGTTGGGAACACCTATCTCGAAGGTTCATACAGCGAGATCTATCCCGATATCAGCCAGGACGAGGCGGGGATGAAGAAGCTGTTCACCCAGTTTTCCTTTCCGGGTGGGATCTCCAGCCATGTCGCCCCCACCACCCCGGGGTCGATCCACGAAGGCGGCGAGCTCGGATATTCACTCAGCCACGCGTTCGGTGCTGCCTTCGACAACCCCGATCTGATCGTCGCGTGCGTGATCGGCGATGGGGAGGCCGAGACCGGTCCGCTGGCCACTGCCTGGCATTCCACCAAATTCCTCAACCCGGTCGACGACGGGGCGGTGCTGCCGATCCTGCATCTGAACGGCTTCAAGATCAGCAATCCGACCGTGCTGGCGCGCATCGAGCATGAAGAGTTGGACCAGTACCTGCGGGGCTGTGGCTGGGACCCCTACTTCGTCGAGGGCGAGGATCCCGAGTTAATGCATGAACTGATGGCGACCGTTGTGGACCGCACGATCGAGATCATCCATCGAATCCAGACCGGCGCTCGCTCCGGCACCAACACTATGCGGCCACGATGGCCGATGATCGTACTCCGTTCCCCGAAGGGCTGGACCGGACCGGTCAAGGTCGATGGCCTGCAGATCGAGGGGACGTTCCGGGCTCACCAGGTGCCACTGCTGGTCGATGAGAACCACCCAGGGCATGTAGAACAACTCGACAGTTGGATGCGCAGCTACAAACCGGAGGAACTCTTCGACCAGAATGGTCGATTGCTGGCCGACCTGGCTTCCCTTGCCCCGCAGGGGGATCGACGAATGGGATCCAATCCGCACACCAATGGCGGCCTACTCCTGCGCGACCTGCACATGCCGGACTTCCGGCTCCACGCTGTTGCCGTTCCCACCCCCGGCGCCGCGTCGGCGCATGACACGGCGGTGCTTGGCGAGTTCCTGCGCGATGTCGTCCGGCTCAACGAGGATCAGGGCAACTTCCGGATTTTCGGTCCGGACGAGACCCTGTCGAACCTACTGGGTGCGGTCTTCGACGTCACCAACCGGCAATGGGAGGCCCGCACGGTCGCGGACGACGAGTTTTTGGCGCCCACCGGCAGGGTGCTGGATTCGATGTTGTCCGAACATCAGTCCGAAGGTTGGTTGGAAGGCTATCTGCTGACCGGACGGCACGGGATTTTCAATTGCTACGAGGCTTTCATCCACATCGTCGATTCGATGTTCAACCAACACGCCAAATGGCTCAAGGTCACAAAGGCGCTACCCTGGCGGCGCCCCATTTCGTCACTGAACTATTTGCTGGCCTCCCATGTGTGGCAGCAGGACCACAATGGCTTCACCCATCAGGACCCCGGATTCCTGGACCACGTCGTGAACAAGAAGGCCGATATTGTTCGGGTCTACCTGCCGCCGGACGCCAACTGCCTGCTCTCGGTCGCCGATCACTGCCTGCGCAGCCGCCACTACGTCAACGTCATTGTCGCCGGCAAACATGCTATGCCACAATGGCTTTCGATGGCCGAGGCGGAAGTGCACTGCACGGAGGGAATCGGCATCTGGGAGTGGGCCGGGAACGACCGCGGCGCGGAACCTGATGTGGTGCTGGCCTGCTGCGGTGACACCCCCACCCTCGAGGTGCTGGGGGCGGTCTCGATCCTTCGCGAGCACCTGCCCGAACTGAAGATCCGCGTCGTCAACGTGGTGGATCTGATGAAGCTACAGTCCGCCAGTGAGCACCCGCACGGGTTGTCCGACGGCGACTACGACGCAATGTTCACCCGCGACAAGCACATCATCTTCGCCTTTCACGGCTACCCGACGCTGATCCATCGACTGACCTACCGACGCGCCAACCGTAACCTTCATGTACGCGGGTACAACGAGGAAGGCACCATCACAACGCCTTTCGACATGCGCGTGCAGAACAGGCTCGATCGCTATCACCTCGTGCAGGATGTGATCCAGCGTCTCCCGCAGCTCGGAGCCACCGCGGACTATCTGTTGCAGACGATGGCCAACAAGCTTGTCGAACACGACCTCTACATCAACAAGCACGGCCAGGATCTTCCGGAGATCCGTAACTGGACCTGGACCCCAAGTCCATGACCAAGTCCGCTGGGCCCTCTCAAGTCGCCACGGTGCAGCCGGGTGAACCGGAGGGCGACCTCAAGACGCTGCCGATGGCGCAGGTGCAGAAGCAACTCAAGAGCTCGCCGGACGGGCTGACCCAGGCAGAGGCGGCCAAACGCCTGGCGCAATACGGTCCTAACGAGATCGCCGAGCACACGACGAATCCGCTGCTCAAGTTCCTGTCATATTTCTGGGGCCCGATCCCGTGGATGATCGAGATCGCAGTGATCCTGTCCGGAGCGGTGGGTCACTGGCCGGATTTCTTCATCATCCTGGTACTACTGTTGGCCAACGCGGTTGTGGGATTCACCGAGGAGCATCAGGCCGGCAACGCCATCGAAGCGTTGAAGGGAAAGCTCGCCATCAACTCCCGCGTCAAACGCGACGGCCAATGGACCACCCCCGCCGCCCGCAACCTGGTGCCCGGCGACGTGATCCGGCTACGGCTCGGCGACATCGTGCCCGCTGATGCCCGGCTGTTGGACGGCGACGAAATCGAGGTCGATCAGTCGGCGCTCACCGGGGAGTCCCTACCCGCGACCGGCAAAGCGGGGGACGCGGTGTTTTCCGGTTCTATCGTCCGTCGCGGTGAAATCGGCGCCCTGGTCTACGCCACCGGCACCGACACCTACTTCGGGAAAACAGCCGAACTCGTGCAGGACGCGCACACGGTGAGCCACTTCCAAAAAGCGGTCCTCAAGATCGGCAACTACCTCATCATCCTGGCGGTCGCGTTGGTGGCGGTGATCCTGCTGGTGTCGATCCTGCGCGGCGACCCGATCCTGACGACGTTGCAGTTCGCGCTGGTCCTCACGGTTGCGGCGATCCCGGTCGCCATGCCCACCGTGCTGTCGGTGACGATGGCTGTCGGGGCCCGGTTGTTGGCCAAGAAGGAAGCAATCGTCAGCAAATTGGTGGCGATCGAGGAACTGGCCGGCGTCGACATCCTATGCGCCGACAAGACGGGCACGCTGACCCAGAATTCCCTGACTTTGGGCGACCCATTCAGCGCCGCGGGCGTCACGGGGGCCGAGGTGATCTTGGCGGGCGCCTTGGCATCTCGCGCCGACGACCAAGATCCCATCGATCTCGCCGTGCTCGGTGGGCTGGACGACCCACATGCGATAGATGGCTACCGCATCACCTCCTTCACCCCGTTCAACCCGGTCGACAAACGCACCGAAGCCACCGTCACCGACGCCGACGGAACGACGTTCAAGGTCAGCAAAGGCGCCCCCCAGGTCATCCTGGCCCTCGCCGGCGACAGCGCCAAGATCACACCGGCCGTCGATACTGCCGTGAACGAGTTCGCCGCCCGCGGCTACCGGTCCCTGGGCGTGGCCCGCGCCGAGGCTGACAACCCATGGACGTT
>JBBSUU010000192.1:0-6114 GCA_038234115.1 Mycobacteriales bacterium | reverse complement strand
TCGGTGGAGCCGGCGGGTTCGGTGGAGCCGGCGGGTTCGGTGGAGCCGGCGGGTTCGGTGGAGCCGGCGGGTTCGGTGGAGCCGGCGGGTTCGGTGGAGCCGGCGGGTTCGGTGGACCCGGCGGTGGGCACGGCGCCCCAGGCACGTCCTTCGGTCGATGCCAGATCGACACTGACGTCCGTTTCGGATATCAAGGGCAGAGCTTCCACGTCGGCCGGGGTAACGGCGTCGGTATCAAGATCTCCGGCCGGCGGCGTCGGCACCATTCCGGAGTCACCAAGGTCCGCAGCTGCAGTCGAGTGTGATTCCAGGCTGTCCGGAGTGGGCTCGAGGGGGTCCGGGATCACCACGTCGCTGGCGGTCGGATCCGCTGGGGCGCCGACTACCTGGTCTGTTGAGGACGCCGTATTCGGGCCCGGCAGTGCCAAAGCGCCAGTGTCTTCCGGCAATATCCAGCCCGCTGGGGTGGGCGCGTATGGCGGCAGCCGATCCCGGTCCGGGAATCCCCCACCCGAACCGCGGGTGGATTCGTCGTTACTCATATCCGGGTACTCACTTCGTCTCCTCGTGTGCGGAAGTCATCCGTACTAGTCCGTCATAGGCGGGCAGTGTCACGCTATCTGTTTGTTTGATCTCAAATCCCAGGTTGAACTTGTCCACATATTGCTGGAACAACCGCACCCCCGGCTCGGCGTCGATCGCGCTGGTCATCGCCGGCGCCGGTCCAATGGCGCTGATCACGAAAGGGGGAGAGTAGGCCCGACCCATGAGGAGCAGGGTGTTGCCGATACAGCGAACGGCCGAGGTGGCGATGACCCGCTGGTCCATGATCATCATCGCCTCTGCGCCACCGGCCCAGAGCGCGTTCACCACCGATTGAACATCCTGTTGATGCACCACAAGATCGTCCGGGTTGGCGCCAGCGGGGTAGTTGCCGTCCGAGTCGCGCGGTGCATCGGTCATGCTGATAATCAGACCCGGGCCGACCACCGGCGTGAGTCCGACCGCCGGTTCCAGCTTCGCACCTACCCCCAACGCCTGGCTGACCTGCGGTGACACATCGTCGCCGGCAACCTGATCGATCTGGGCCTGTAGGTCGGTGGCGGCGTCCCGGGCCTGGGCCACCTCGTCCTCGGCGTTGCGGATCAATCCGGACAGTTCGATGTTACGAGGACGGATGTCCTTGCCGGCGGAGAAGGAGTGAGCCGTACCCAACATCAGACCGGCGATCACACACACCAACAGCACGGCGCCGCGCCATAATCGACCCCGGCGCCCGGCGCCGGTCGAGCGCCGAAAGGGCTGGGCCAGTCGAGCGATCAGGGTGGGTGCTACCAGGGCGGGTTCGGTAACGGCCTCGGGAGTGCGGGGGGAAACGGGTTCGACTGGAGCCGGGGCCCGAACGCCGTCGTCTGCCACTGCGTTCTGCACCCCGCCCCAACTTTCCGTTCGTGTCATCCTGGACGGGAACCCGTCACCTCGAAGTTCTACTGCTGTTCCTATTGTCCCCGATCGGCGCGGTCCCCATCCGCACGCCGGGCCTATAGTCACAAGTCCGGAGAACCGCCCTACACCACGTAGGCTAGGGGAAGCATTGTTCGGTCCCGGTGATGCGGACGAGTGAACGTCCTGTTCGGTGGCTCACTTTTCGCCCCCGAACGGACCAGCACCGCCATCGCGGCCAGTATCAGATTGCGCGATCGTCCCACCTCATGTCCTGCAAGTCCAAAGGAAGTAAAGATGCCCAAGTCCAAGGTTCGGAAGAAGTCGACCCCCTCCGGGTCGACACTCTCGGCATCGAACGCTGAATCTGCCGCCCTCCGGGCAAAGGTCGCCGCCCCCTCCGGCCCGATCTATCTCGGTGTGATGCTGGGCCTGATGCTGCTGGGCCTGATCTGGCTCGTTGTTTATTACCTGTGGGGTAAGAACATCGGCTTCATGTCGGATCTGGGCAACTGGAACTTCGCGATTGCGTTTGCGCTGATGGTCGCTGGTCTGCTGATGACCATGCGGTGGCGTTGACCGTTGCCCCCTTAGGGGCTCGTAATGTTTCAGGAGACGGACGCCGTACACCCTTCGGTTGCCGAAACCACACCTGCCGTAGGTCCGCTGTCCACCGAATGACAAGCGTGTAATTCATCCCCAATGTTGATAACTCCTGTGGACAACCCTGGTTCGGGGTGCCAGGCGGCGGGCCGGGGAGACTTCGAGGAGTTGCCGATGACGAGCCCGAATCAGCAGACCTCGTGGGGACCGAAACCCGTCCTCTTCGTCGCCGGTCTGCTCGTTGTCGCGATCGCGGTGATCTGGGCGCTGCTTTCACTCGCACCGGTTGACCGACTGGTCGCCTGGTTCTTCGCCGCGGTCGCGGCAATCGGAACCGGAACCGCGTTGATGATGCGCCAACGACTTACGGCCGGCCCGGCCGGGCTGGTGGTTGCCGGGCCTTTCGGGCGAACCACCATCGACTGGTCGCAGGTCACCCGCATCGAGATGGTCAACCGCAGCCGGCTGGGTCTGTCCAGCACAGCCCTTGAGATCGATCTCGACGACGATGGCCTGCTGGTTTTCGGCAAGACCGATCTCGGCGCTGATCCCGAACAGGTCGCCGAGGAATTACGCCGCATCAAACCCCCCGGTAGGTAGGCGGACAACAGATCTGCTTAACCGAAGTGGAGCCGGTGGTTGCCGGTACCGAAATAGGGGGTGATCGGGATAGGTAGAAGCTGGCAAGTTCCGGATCGCAGGATTGCCATCACGGCTGATCCGCTGGCACCGACTGTGGTGGCCGCCGGTCTCGTTGGGCTGGTCACCGCGGCGCTGTATGTCACTTTGTCGTTGCCCTTGTTCGGTGCCGTGGCTGTAGTCACGGTGGCCGGATGGTTATTCATCCGCCGATTGGTGCAGCCGGCCGCCGGCCCGGCACCCGGCTCCTGGTTACCCATCACCGTGCGAACCCTCGTTGTGACCGCCTGCACGGCAACGATCTCGATCATTCCGGTCCTGGCCGGCTTCGCAACCCCTTTTACCGTGCCCAAGGCAACGACACTGCTTCAAGCTGTTGGCGTCTCGATGTTCAACGCCGGGTGGACGTCGATCGTCGAAGAATGTGTCAATGCCGCGGTGATTGTGTCCGTGGCCGCAGTGGCTTTTCGCTTGAAGCCGGCGCTTTCGCCGAATCGGATTGCGCTCATCGCCATCGCTGCCGGTGCGGCGGTCCGATTCGGTCTGCACCTGCCACTGTGGGGTCTGGGATTTGGGCTGTCGAAATTGCCCTACTGCATTGCCATAGCTGTTGTCTTCTGGTTCACCAGGGCCGTCTGGCCGCTGATCTTGGCCCATTTCTTATGGGACCTCGGGCCCCTGCTAAGTGCCCTCTCGCCGGTTCCGGCCGTCACGAGCGCCGTAGCCCTTGTCTTCGGGCTACTGCTGCTCGCCGGCATCGGGTCTGGAATCGTGTTGGCCCTGAGGTACTGGGCAGCCCGTAAGCAGACCTGAGGTTGAGAACCCGCAACGGCCGGCTAGGAGGCGATAATGCCACCACGAAGAACGAGCACCACGAACATCACGATGGCCAGCCCCACACAGGCTGCCACCTGGTTGCGAGTGCGGCCTTTCTGCGGGAGGTAGACCATGATGGCGCCGGCGATCGCTCCGACTGCCAGGCCGCCGAGATGTCCTTCCCACGAGATCGTGTCGCGGAGGAAGAAAGTAATTCCCAGGTTCAGAACGAGGATTCCGCCCAATTGGCGGATGTCGAGGCGGAAGCGCCGGAAGGCCACCACCAGGGCGCCCATCAGACCGAAAATGGCACCGGACGCACCGGCTGCCGCCGATGCCGGATCGGCGAGCAGCATCACTCCGACGGAGCCGCCGACAAGACTGAGCAGATAGACGGCCAGGAATCGGTTCCGCCCGACCATTCGTTCCAGTGCGAGCCCCAGCACATAGAGCGAGACCATGTTCATCGCAACGTGAATGACCGACAGGTGCAGGAATCCGGAGGTAATGACCCGCCAATACTCGCCCTGGGCCACCCCGTTCGGCCACATCTCGCCGTCGCTGAGAATTGACGATCGGAAGAGTTTCGATTCGCCGCCGGCCTGGATCATCGTGATCACAAAGACCAGCACATTTATTGCGATCAGTACGAACGTCACAACGGGCTGTTGCCCCATGACCGATCCGGAGACCGTGCGGGCCACCGGTTGCGCTTGCCGAGTCTGAGCCTGACACGCGCGGCAGTGGAAGCCGACCGAAGCCGGTTGCAGGCAGTCCGGACAGGCCGGGCGGCCGCACCTCGTGCAGGAGAGTGCGGTCGCCCGGTCCGGATGCCAGGAGCAGACCTTCGCGGCCTGCTGGGGATACCCGCCGTAGCTACCGGTAGGTGGACCCTCGCCCGGGGTCCACCCAGGCGGACCGGCGGGCGGCGACGGCGGGTAGTAGGTCATCTGATGCGAGTGATTCAGTTTCCGCCGGTGGAATCGACGGACTCGACCGTGATCGAGTTGATGGCGATATCCGTGGCCGGCTTATCAAAGCGATCCACCTTGGCGGTGCCGATCGCATCCACCACAGCCCGGGAAGCATCGTCGGCAACTTCGCCGAAGATGGTGTGCTTGCGGTTCAGGTGCGGGGTCTTGCCCGTCGTGATGAAAAACTGACTGCCATTGGTGCCGGGTCCGGCATTTGCCATGGCCAGCAGGTACGGCTTGTTGAATACCAACTCCGGGTGAAATTCGTCAGCAAAGGCATAGCCGGGTCCACCTCGACCGGTGCCGGTCGGGTCCCCGCCCTGGATCATGAATCCGTCGATGACGCGGTGGAAGATCGCCCCGTCGTAGAACGGGCCTTCGCTGGTGCCGGCCGCATTCGCGGTGCTGTAGCTGCGGGTTCCGTCGGCCAGGCCAACGAAGTTCGCAACGGTCTTGGGCGCATGATCCGGGAACAGCTGGATCTTCACGTCGCCGAGGGTGGTGTGCAGGGTTGCATAGAGGTCGCTCATGCGTTCCATCCTTACAGATCTTCGACCTGGCAGTTCCCGAACGGCCCGCTAATGACCTACAGGCCCAGGTTCGCGATTGCGTGTTTCACCAGTTCACGGGCACTCACCGTGGTGTCCAGGTTGGTGATTCCAATGACCGCAGTGGTGCCCTTGGAAACCCCATAACGTGATTCGTCGGCGCCGACCACCATCAGACCGCCGTTCCAGCCGTCCGGCTTGGCGGCCGGCTCGGAGGTATCCCTGGGCAGGTAGTAGTCGACAGCGGCGGTTGCCTCCACATCGGTAGCGAACTGCAGTACCCGCACGGTCGCCAGGTATCCACCATCGGTGCGAACGAATTCACACACCGGAAATGGCGCGCCCGGCCTGATGGATGCGGCGCCGGTGCGTTGCCCGGTGTCCTGAGCGACCTCGGTCACCGTGAGGTAGGGACACGCACCCGGCACCGCTTCCGGATCGACCGGTGGGGCGTAGACAGCCGGTCCGGCAGGAGCGGTCGGCTGGACCACACCGGTCGACTCGCCCGCACCGGTGGATTCTCCCTGGCCGGTCGGCTCACTTGCACCGGTGGGGTTGATCCCGGTGGGGTTGACCCCGCTGGTTTGTGCACCGCCGCTGGTGCCTGAACCGCCGCTGGCGGCGGCATCGGCTGTTGCCGGATCATCGGCAATGGTCAACTCCGCAGCGGTACTTTCTTCGCGCACCGCTGAACTGCTGGGTGCGGGGGTGCTGATGTCGACGGTGGTGAAGCTCGCCCCGGAGGTAGCCGTGCCGGATTCGGGTACGGAACTCGTGCAGCCGACCACCAGCATGGCGAGGGCCACACCAGCAGCCGTCACAAACCTCTTCATCACTGTGATCCCCTTATTTCGCCCCGGGACCCGTTAGATCCCGCCACCGAGGGTAATGGGACCGACGTCAAGTGCTGGTATTGCTCCCACCGCGCCTCGGCGGGAACAGCCTTGCCCGCATTGATCAAAGTCGGCGACATTGATCAAGGTCGGCGAAAAGAGATGGAATCGGACGTTATCGGCAACTTTCATCAATGCGGCGGTGGCGGGATGGCCCAGGCGGGGCGGGACGGACCAGGCGGGGCGGGACGGACCAGG
>JBBSUU010000191.1:0-6145 GCA_038234115.1 Mycobacteriales bacterium | reverse complement strand
CGATCCGGCCGGCACTCATCCGCTACGACTCCAGAGAACTTCCTGAATCAGCCTGACCGGTGATCAAAGATTTGATGGCGTCGGCAAATGACTCCGAATACTGGGATAGCTGTCGACCGGCGCCGACCATGAGGCACAATCAGCGCATCGGCCGCCAGTGACGGTTGAGGTACGAGGAGGAACAACGTCATGACTCAGGGCTGGGACAGCGGCAACCAGGACCCGAATGCCGGGTACCCGAACCCTTCATATCCGGCTCAGGATCAGTACGGGGGTTATCCGCAGGCCGGCTACCCGCAGGGTGAGCTTCCCAAGTCGGATTATCCGCAACAGGGGTATCCGCAGCAGGGCTATCCACAGGTCGGGTATCCGCAAACGGCTGCCTATCCGCAGCCCGGTTATCCGGAACCGGGCTATCCGGAACAGGGCTATCCGCAACAGGGGTATGGGCAGCCCGGTTATGGCCAGCCTGCGTATGGCCAGCCTGCGTATGGCCAGCCCGGCTATCCGCAGCTCGGTTATACCGTGGTGCCGGTCAAGCCCCCCAAGCCTGGAGCTGTCAAAGGGGCGGCCGTGCTCGCCTTCGTCCAGGGCGGCATCATTCTTTTCAGTGGTATCGGAACTCTCGGCGGCGGCGCCGGCCTGAATGACCTGGGTCTTCGTGGCACCGGCAGTATCGGCGACACCCTGACAATTATGGGCGTCCTTGCCCTGATCGCCAGCGGGTTGCTGATTGCGGGTGGAGTTTCAGCATTCAACAAGCACAGCGGCCTGCTGATTGCCGGCGCAGCACTGTCGCTGGCGCTATCGGTCTGGTGGATGATTCAATTCGACTTCTTCAGTGCGGTGCTGATCTGGGCGTTACTGCTCGCGGCAATGCCGATCATCTCCGTTGCGCTGATCCTGGGCCCGACTGCCCAGGCGTGGATGAAAACCCCGAACGTGATTTAGCCGAACAGCCCTCCCAGTAAGGTTCGATCTTCCCGCCGGTTGGGAGCTACCGGGTGGGCAAGGCTGCCGCCGCGAGGGGGCGGGCCGGCCGGCTGCGCCCGGACAGTCGGCGTAGGCAACTCCGATACAGTTCTCCCGGGTCGGGAGTCACCACGCTTGCTGAAATATCGGGAAGGTCAACGAAATGACAACGCCGCAAGCTCAGGATTGGGCGGTGTATCAGGGCCTGGAGGACGGTCTTCGGGTCTATCTGCGCGATGCCGATATCGCCTTGGATGCCATCTCCGGGGTGGTGAATCTTGCCGATATTCAGGCCTATACCTGCGAGCGCGTGGCCTCAACCCAAACCTGGGGCGAATCGCTGTGGCAGGAAGTGGCTCTGACCGATGGTCATCGACTCATCCTGTGGCACGGGGATGACGAGGAGAACGACGAGAGCCCTGGTTCGAGGATGTTCTCCTCCTCCATCCGGACCATCCCGATGAGCGCCATCGTCGACCATGGTCTGCGTACCCGCTATAGCGTCGAAGAAGGGGAGGATGGTGAGCCGGGTTTGCGCACGCTCCACTCGGTCATGCTCTACCTCTCGACCCAGACTCCGGAACGTTCGCTGACCGAGCTGACCGAAGAGGCCGGTACCAGGACGCTGCAGTACGTGGAGACCTATCGCTTTTCGAAATCAGTGACGGACGGCGGCCGCGGTCAGATGCAGCGGCTGACACAATTTGGGCGGGCGCTGTCCCGTTTCGCTACCGGTAGCCACTCGTGAGTCGGCCGGCCAGTGGATCCCAGTACATTTTGACCCGGGGTAATTCGCGGGCCCAGATCGGCGCGGTCGCAGCCGTGCTACGGGAGTTTTCGGTGGGGGGAGTCTCGTTCACCGAAACGTGGGACGACCCGCAGCCGACTCCTTATGGCTGCGGCATTGTGCTGGCCCCCTGGCCGAACCGGATCGAGGGCGGCAGCTGGATGCTCGATGGCAAGAAGCAGCAACTCGATATCACCGATCCGTCCAACAACTGCGCCATTCACGGGCTGCTGCGCAATACCGAGTATCAGCCGCAAAGTGTTGGCAGCGAATCGCTGACGCTGCGCGCCGGAATTTATCCACAGCATGGATACCCGTTCACCGTTGAAAATTTGGTCACCTACTCGTTGGTCGATGACGGGCTAGCAGTGACGCATCGGCTGCATAATCTGGGATCGGCGGCGGCGCCGTTCGGAGTGGGTGCACACCCGTATTTGCGGGTTGGTGCTCACGCCACCGCTGACCTGACAGTGACGGTGCATGCCGACACCTACCTACCGATCAACGAAAACAAAGTTCCAACGGCCGGCCGGCCGGTGGCGGGCACCGAATGGGATCTGCGGCAGGGGGTGAGTTTGGCCAAAGCCAACCTGGACACCGCCTATACCGATCTGCGGACCGTCGATGGTCAGCAGCAGGTCCGGCTGATGGCGCCGGATGGGACCGGGCTGGTGCTCTGGGCCGATGAGATCTTCGGCTATGTCCAAGTCTTCACGCCCCGCGACTTTCCGATCCGGGAGCATGCTGTTGCGGTAGAACCAATGACCTGCGCGGCAAACGCTTTCAACACCGGAGACGGTCTGCGCTGGTTACCGCCCGGTGAAATCTTTCAAGCCTCTTGGGGTTTACGTCCTGTTGGATTCTGAGACCCGGTTTTCGGCTGGGAACCGGGGCGCCTGGCCCAGCGCCGCAGCGTCTCTTCCCGCTCCAGTTTGTGATCAACGATGGGTAGCGGATACCCGTCGGGCGGGCCCTGCGGAAGTTCCCACGGCGTGTGGACGGCGGCCCCACTCACGCCGGCCAATTCGGGCACAAACTTGCGAACATAGTCCCCGTGTGGGTCGAACTTCTGCCCTTGGGTGACCGGGTGGAACACCCGGAAGAAGGGCGAGGCCTGCGGCCCGCCGCCGGCCACCCATTGCCACCCATGGTTATTCGACGCAACATCGCCATCCACCAGGTGCTGCATGAAATGCGCGGCGCCACGCTGCCAGGTCTGGTGTAGATCCTTGATCAGGAACGAAGCAACCGACATCCGCAACCGGTTGTGCATCCAGCCCTGCGCGAGCAGCTGCCGCATTGCCGCGTCAATGTAAGGAAAGCCGGTACGACCCTCCTGCCAGGCTTTGAAGTGCTCATCCGCCTCGGCGCCGGCATCCCATTCCATCTGGTCGATGATGGGATTGATGGACCACTTCAATGACTTCGGTCGGTGAAAAACCAGGTCGGCGTAAAAGTCTCGCCACGCGAGCTCGCGGCGGTAGGACAGTGCACCCTTGCTTGACTTGTTCTTGATATCGGCCAAGAGCGTGCGCGGGTGCACGCAACCCCACTTCAAATACGGCGAAAGTCTGCTGGTGCCATCATGATCTGGCCGGTTGCGGTCATCGTCGTAGTCAATGATGGGGCCGTCCAAGAAGTCTGCCCACAGTCGCAGGGCCGTTTGTTCACCCGGGATCGGCAGCCGGGTATCCAGGTCCACCCGTGAGGTCTCTGGAACTATCCGGTGCTGCAACAGGTCTGACAAATTTAGCCGACCGGTGATATCCAGGTCGGCCGGGTTGGACCAGCGGACCCTGTCGCCGGCGCCGGCCGGTCCGCGATAGCCGTGTTCGGACCAGCCGCGAAAGTACGGAGTGAAAACGGCATAATTGGATCCATCGCTCTTCCGTACCCGACCTGGTGCGACGGCGTAGGGGGAGCCGGTCTCGCGCAGGGCAATGTTGCGGCCTGCCAGGGCCTTCTCCACAGCGGCATCACGCCTCCTGCCGTAGGGCATGTAGTCGGCGCTGATGTGGACCTCGTCGGCGTCGGCGGCGCGCGCAACGGCGGGCACCAATTCGACCGGGTCGCCGGCCAATACCAGCAGATTCCCCCCCATCGACGTGTTGAGCGCGGCCAGACATCCCACCAGGAATTGGGTTCGGACCGCGCCGGCGTCGGCGAGCAATTTCGGGTCCAGGACAAACAGCGCGACGACATCATGGGAGTCGGCGGCGGCCAGCAGAGCCGGATGATCATCAATGCGAAGATCCCGCCGGAACCAGAGGATCCGGCGGGATCTGATAGCAGCCATTTCAGTCACCTGGACTCAGTGCCCTTGGGTGCGGCCCTTAAAACTAGCGGGACTCGAGATCGGCATAGTCGCGCGCGGTGTACCCGGTGTAAACCTGCCGGGGGCGCCCGATCTTGGTTGCCGGATCCTTGATCATCTCCTGCCACTGGGCGATCCAGCCGGGCAGTCGACCCAGGGTGAACAGCACGGTGAACATCTTGTCCGGGAAGCCCATGGCGCGGTAGATCAAACCGGTGTAGAAGTCGACATTCGGATACAACTTACGCGATACGAAGTAGTCATCGGAAAGCGCAATTTCTTCGAGTTGCTTTGCCAGATCGAGCATCTCATCGTTACCGCCCAATTTGGACAGCACTTCATCTGCGGTGGCCTTGACCAAGGTCGCCCGCGGGTCGTAGTTCTTGTAGACCCGGTGACCGAAGCCCATCAGCTTGACGCCCGGCTCCTTGTCCTTGACGCGCTTGACGAAGGCTTTGATATCGCCGCCATCTGTCTTGATCGCCGCCAGCATTTCCAGGACCTGCTGGTTGGCGCCACCATGCAAGGGGCCGGAGAGGGCATGGATGCCGGCCGAAATCGAGGCGAAAAGATTGGCATGTGACGAGCCGACCAGTCGAACCGTTGAGGTGGAACAATTCTGCTCATGATCGGCGTGCAGAATCAGCAGCTGATCCAGCGCCTTGACCATCAGTGGATCAGCTTCGTAGTCCTCGGCCGGGAAGCCGAAGGACAGACGCAGGAAATTCTCCACAAGTCCGCGACTGTTGTCCGGGTAGAGCAGTGGCTGGCCGACGGACTTCTTGTAGGCGTAGGCCGCAATGGTCGGGAGTTTGGCGAGCAGCCGAATAGTGGAAAGTTCAACCTGCTCGTCGTTGAAAGGGTCCAACGACTCCTGGTAGAAGGTGGACAACGCTGACACTGCCGACGAAAGCACCGGCATTGGGTGCGCATCACGTGGGAAGCCATCAAAGAAGCGCTTGAGATCCTCGTGCAGCATGGTGTGCCTGCTGATCCGCTGGGTGAAGGCCTCCAATTCGGTGGCAGTGGGGAGTTCGCCGTTGATCAGCAGGTAGCTGGTCTCCAAGAATGTCGACTTTTCCGCCAACTGTTCGATCGGATATCCCCGATAACGCAAGATCCCGGCGTCACCATCGATGTAGGTAACCGAGGACGTCGTGGAACCGGTGTTGGTGAAGCCCGGATCCAGGGTGATCAAACCGGTCGTGGAGAGCAGTTTGGAGATTTCCACGCCCGCGGATCCCTCGGTGGCCGGGACCACCTTCAACGGCAGTTCCTTGTCCCCGTACGTCAGGGTGGCAGCGTCGGGGCGCTGGTCGGGGGCTTCGGTGACCTCGGACATCTGCGCATCAAGCCTTTCGTTGTTACGGCTTACGCAACCCATCAGGCGATTCGGGGGATTGCCCCGGCGTCCGCGGTGTGCGCAACTGCTTTCTTCCCTGTGAGGTTACTTGGCCTTAAAGGACGTCTATGCCGTGGGTTGGTTGTCGTTGGCACACTTTCTGATTTGGGCGCCGGCTGGACGGGGCAGCTGGGGAACCGCAGGGTTGCAAACTGGGACAAATCAGTAAGGTTGTTAATGATTGTGATCCGAGTCTCAGGCCGGTCGGCCAGAAATCGGCGCGTGCACTGTCAACCATTTCCACGAATGAGGAGAAATATGAGCCTTTCCCTGGCCAGCATCTTGTCCGAGTCGGCAATCCGGTACCCCGATCGGGACGCGGTTGTGATGGGGGAAAGCCGGATCACCTATGCCGATTTGTGGGAGCAGAGTCGCCGTTATGCCGCTGTCCTGCGGCAACGTGGCATCGGGCCAGGGGATCGGGTTGCGGTGTTGCTGCCCAATGTCTCTGATTTCCCGCGGGCCTATTTCGCAGTGCTCTCCCTCGGCGCCGTGGTGGTGCCCATTCACGCACTGCTGATCGCCCGCGAAATGACCTACGTCCTGAAGGATTCGGCAGTAAAAATGCTCATCGCAGCGGCTCCGCTGCTCGCAGAGGGAGCGCCGGCGGCACAGGCCGCCGGCATCGATCTGCTCGCTGTGATGGGCGGCGAAGGTGTGGATCGGTTGG
>JBBSUU010000190.1:0-6150 GCA_038234115.1 Mycobacteriales bacterium | reverse complement strand
TAGGGCGGCGCCATTTTCGCCCACCAGTGACGTCAGGCCCCCCGGGAGCGACGCGGCCCAATTACCCCAACCGGCAGCGTCCAGCGCCCGCGTCATCTTCTCGCCGGCAGCCGCCGGGTCTCCGACTCGCAGGTTCTCTGCCACCGAGGTGGCGAAAATATGCGAATCCTGACCGGTCCATCCAAATTGTGTTCGCCACTGGTCATTGTCGATCAGGCTCGCGTCGACGCCATCGATCAGAATCACTCCACCTGTGACCGGCAGGAAGCCCAGCAAGACCGCGAGCAGGGTCGACTTCCCGGAACCCGAAGCCCCGAGGATGCAGAGTCGATCACCGGGTTCGATGACAAGGTCGATATCGGTGATGGCATCCGTTTCCGCGCCCGGCCAGCGCGCGCTGACTCCCCGCAACTCGATGACATTTTCCGCACCGGTGGGGAGTGACCGGCTCGGCGTGGCGTACGCGGGGCCGGCAGCTCTTAAGACCTGCATCACCCTGCCGGCAGCAGCGCGCCCCTTGGCCATCGCCGCGCCGGCAACTCCAATTCCGGTGATGGGCTCCACCAACGCCAGCGGGGTGAGGGCCAGCACAGCCAGCATCACCGCCGCCAGATTGCCATTTTCGACGGCCGGAATCCCGACCAGCAGCGCCAGCACGCTCGCGATACCACCACCAAGAATTGCAGCGGCCGATGCGATTCCGGACTCTCGCGCCCGACGCGCGCAAACCCGCCGACCCTGCTCCTCCAGTGCTCTGAGCCCGGACCAGCGCCCCGGGAGGGCGCCGAGGCTTTGCAGCTCGACGATATTGGCCACCGTCTCGGTGATGAGGCTGGTCCGTTGCGCCCGCAACCTCAAGGCAGTCGCCTCGGTAGCTCTGCCTCGACGCGCCAGGCCGAGGGGAAGTATCACTGCGGTGATCAAAAGTGCCACCGCGAGGGCAGCTCCGGCGGCAGGCAGAATCAGCAGAAATACGCCGAGGGTGGCGCCGCAGACCAGGCTCGCACCGACCAGTGGGAGCAACCCGCGCAAAAGCAGATCTTGAATGTCGTCGACGTCGTTCACCAAGCGGGACAGAAGATCCGAACGACGCCAGAGTGGAAGACCGGCAGGGGCTATGGCCGCAAGCCGATCGACGATGGCCACCCTAATCCCGGTCAGCACCCGAAGAGCCGCATCGTGGGACAGCAGACGTTCGGCATAACGGAGAACACCTCGCCCGACTCCGAAGGCCCGTACCCCCACCACAGCCACCATCAATGTCAGAATCGGCGGGTGCTGCGCTGCCCGCGAGATCAGCCATGCCGAGACCGCCATCAGCGCAACAGCAAAACCAGTGGCAAGTGCCCCGAGGACAGCTGCGCCGGCCATTCTGGACCATTGTGGGCGGGCCAGCGCGAGAACCTCCCGCAAGACACCGCTCGGTGAATGCTGTTGCTCCAGCGGATTCCGGCGCTCGATTTCTCGGTCGAGGAGGCGCCCTGAACTGAGGATGTCAGCTGGGTCGAGAACGCCGCCCAGGTCTAAAACGCCGCCCGGGTCTAAAACGCCGCCCGGGTCTAAAACGCCGCCTGGGTCTAAAATGCTGCCCGGGTCGAGGGTGCCGGATGGGTCGCGGACCGTTCCCGCCGAACGTTGTGAGCCCGGTCTCGGGGTATCGCAGATGGTTGTGCCGGAAAGTTGACGGATGCCATCGGCCGTCAACTCCAGCACCACATCGGCAATTCGCAGCGCCGCCCTACGATGGGTGACCAGCAGCACCGTTCTCCCCCGCAGCGCGCGGGACAAGCCCTGCAACACAGCGGCTTCCGTCTGCGGATCCAACGTCGCCGTTGGCTCGTCGAGCAGCACCACCGATGCCCCGCGGGCCAACGTGCGGGCCAACACCAACCGCTGCTTCTGCCCGCTGGAAAGCCCGGCTCCGTCATCGGTCAACACCGTGTGCCATCCATCCGGTAATTGGAAGACGAACTCCGCCGCGACGTCGAGCAACGCCTGCCGCAACACGGCATCACTGCAGTTCTCGTTCCCGACCACCAGATTTTCTCGAATGCTGCCGGCAATCAGAAAACTGTTCTGACTCGCCATCGCGACGTTCTGATCGGCGCCAACCACCTGTCCGCAGTCCGGTTCCACCAAGCCGGCAACCATCGCCAGAATCGTCGACTTACCGGCACCGCTTGACCCCACCAGGGCGGTGATCCGGCCCGGCGCGAGGGTCAGATCTACCGGTCGGACCCCGCCGCGGCCGTGGTAACTGACACCGGCCCCGAGCAGCTGGATCGGTCGGGATCTGGCAGGGCCGCCCACTCGGTCAGCAACGGAAACTGCAACCGCAGGAACCGGTGCTTCCAAAACCAGTAGTGCCTGCTCGACAGCCGCAACTCCATCCGCCGCGGCGTGGAACCGGGTACCCAGGGCGCGCAATGGAAAATATGCATCCGGCACCAGGATCAGCACCGTAAGTCCGACCTGCAAACCGATCGACCCATTCACCAATCGGACTCCCATGGTGACGGCCACCAAGGCGACGGAAAGGGTGGCCAGCAGTTCCAGCACCAGTGACGAAAGGAACGCCACTCGAAGTGTTTTCATCGTTGTCAGGCGATAACGCTCGGTGACCTCGCCGACCGCCCGGGCCTGAGATTGTGCCCGACCGAAAACCTTCAACGTCGGCAGCCCCTGCACCACATCCAGAAAGTGGTGCGACAGCCGTTGCAGGGTCCTAAGTTTGGTGGCAGCTTGCCGGTTCGTGTACCAACCGACCAGGGCCATGAACAATGGGATCAACGGCAACGTAACGGCGACGATGCCCGCGCTGATCAGATCCTGCGAGGCAAGCAACCCGACCATGGACAGTGGGACCAAGGCCGCCAATACCAGTTGCGGGAGGTAGCCGGTGAGATAGTGCTGGATGGCGTCCAGCCCCGGTCCGGCCACTTCCGCCAGCCCGGCAGAGGACATTCCCACTGGTCGCCGCAACCCGAAACCGCCGATATGAGTGAGCAATTGGCGCCGCATCCGCGCGATGATGCCATGCGCCATGCGCCCGGCGACCTCCTCACCGGCGCTACTGATCGCGCTGCGCAGCAGCACGACAAGTGCCAACCACAGCACCTGCGGCAGCACTACGGTCAACCCCGCGCCATCAATGATCACCGCGGTCAACACTCTTGCCAATAGAACGGCCTGGGCGATGATGGTTGCCACCGATGCCACTCCGATTGCAACCGAAGTCACCAGCAGTAGCCTGGTCCCACTGGCGTAGGAGAGCAGTCGGGGGTCCAGAGGCTTCATCAGTGGGACGCGTCCACCATTGGAATCTGTTTGGTGGACAGGCGTTTGCGGAACACCCAGTAGGTCCAGGCCTGGTAAGCAAGGACGAACGGCACCATCACGGCAGCCACCCAGGTCATCAAGTTCAGCGTGTAGGGGCTGGAGGCGGCACTGTCCACGGTGAGACTCCACGCCGGATTCAACGTCGAGGCGATGAGATTCGGATACATCGAGGCGAACCAACTGACCACCACGCTCAAGATGGTCAATGCCGTCGCGATGAAAGCCCAACCGTCCCGGTGTCCCTGGGTGGCGACCAGAGCCAGTATCAGCCCGACGAGGCCCAAGATCCCCAGCACGAAGGTCAAGATGGTGCCATGGTCCACCTGCAACCAGGTCTGCACTCCCACCAGCACGAGAATCGCTACCGGGATCACCTTCAGCGCGACATCGCGGGCCCGATCCCGGACCTCCAATCGGGTTTTCAGGGCCAGGAATACGGCGCCATGGACCACGAACAGCGAGGTTGTCAGCACACCCGTCAAGAGCGCGAACGGACTGAACAGTCCGGCAAGACCGCCGACGTACTCCCCCGCGGAATCCAGTTCCATGCCGGCCACCATATTGCCGAAGAACAGACCCCAGGCGAAACTTGGCAGCCATGAACTGATCTGAATGGCCAGATCCCAACGAGCACGCCAACTATCGGTACTTCCCTTGGCCCGGTATTCGAATGCCACCCCGCGAACGATCAGACACACCAGGAGAATCAGCATCGGACCGTAGAAACCGGAGAGCATCGTCGCATACCAATCGGGGAAGGCTGCGAATGTCGCGCCAATCGCGGTGATCACCCACACCTCGTTGCCGTCCCAGATGGGGCCGATGGTGTTGATGAGCACCCGTCGGCCGCGCTCGTCACGTCCGACGATGCGCAGCAGGGCACCAACACCGAAGTCGAAGCCCTCGAGGATGAAGTAGCCGATCCACAGGACAGCGATGAGCAGGAACCAAATGTCGTTGAGTGTCATGTCTTTCCCTAATACGCAAACTTCAGGACGCGCTCTTCATCGCCGGCGTCAGCGTCGGCGTCCGGCGGCGGTGCCTTGTCGATGCTGGCCAACGCCTCCTCTTCGGTAATCGGACCGAGCTTGATGTACTTGACCATCAGCCGGCCCTCGATGATTGCCAGGATGCCGTAGACCGTGGTGAGCAGGATTACCGAGGTCAGCGCGGCTCCGGTGGAAAGTGTTGGTGAGACTGAATCCTCGGTCTTGAAGAGGCCGAAGACGGTCCAGGGCTGGCGTCCCATCTCGGTGAAGATCCAGCCCGCCGAGTTGCCGACGAACGGCAGCGTCAACGACAGCATCGCCAACCGCCAGACCCAGCGCTTTTCCGGCAGTCGACCACCCCTGGTGAACCACAACCCGGCGATGGCCACTCCGATCATCGCGAAGCCGGCGCCGACCATCAACCGGAAATTCCAGTAGGTGACCGGCACATTCGGTCGGTAGTCGCCGGGACCGTAGGTGGCCTCGTACTCGGCCTGCAGGTCGTTGATGCCCTCGATGGTTCCGTTGAAGTCTCCGGTACCCATGAAGGAGAGCACACCAGGAACCCGGATGGCGAATGTCTCGTGTCGGCCATCGAGGGTGCCGATACTGAAGAGCGAGAACGACGCATTCTCCAGCGTCGTGTATTGCGCCTCGGCGGCAGCCATCTTCATCGGCTGTACCTCGGTCATGATCTTGGCCTGCATATCGCCGGTGATGGCAATCCCTATCGAGCCCACCAGTAGGAACCAAAGCCCCAGTCGCATAGACGGTTTGAAGACCTCGACCTCTCGCTTGCGGGCCAGGAAGTACGCCGAGACGGCAACCATGAATATCGCGCCGGTAGCGATGCAGGCGGTGATGACGTGGCTGAAGGTGACGAGCTGCAGGTCTTGGAACAACACGGCGCCGATGTCGTTGAGTCGGGGCCTGCCGTTCTCGGGATTGATCTCCATCCCGACCGGATGCTGCATAAAAGAGTTCGCGGCCAGAATGAAGTAGGCGCTGGCAGTGGTACCAATGGCGACCATCCACATGCAGACCGCGTGCAGTCGCGGCGAGAGCTTGTCCCACCCGAAGATCCACAATCCGAGGAAAGTTGATTCCAGAAAGAATGCGATCAGCGCTTCCATGGCCAGTGGTGCCCCGAAGACATCACCGACAAAACGCGAATAACTGGACCAGTTCAATCCGAACTGAAACTCCTGCACGATGCCGGTGACGACACCGATCGCAAAGTTGATCAGCAGGAGTTTTCCCCAGAACTTGGTGGCGCGCAGGTAACGCGGGCTCCGGGTACGGACCCACGCGGTTTCCAGGATTGCGGTCAACATCGCCAGACCGATGGTCAGTGGAACAAAAAGGTAGTGGTAGACGGTGGTGATGCCGAACTGCCACCTGGCGATGCTGAGCGGATCCAAAACTGGCTCCTGGGGTAGGGAGGAACGTCATGACACCTCCAATCTGTCCTCTTGCCTCCTGCTCCGACAGGGCCGAAAGTCCCGGGTGTATCTCACATTTTCGGGCTTGCGTTATTGCTTCGGTCGGTCAACTTGATCGACGCTGAAGATGCGGGTGGCGTCAGACCCGACGACAATCAAGGCGAGCAGCTGCATTCCGATCGCGCAAGCCAAACCCGATGATCCCGACCTATCCGGATCGCCTGACGACAAATGTCCTTCACCAGAAACACTTCTCACGGGAGTTGGCTGTGGAAATCAAAACCGACTCGCAGAACCAGCGGGAACGCCAGTATCTTGTCCGCGGTGCAACGAACTGGACTACACGGCAACGATGTCCTCGTCGGCGTCGCAGGCCTACC
>JBBSUU010000189.1:0-6151 GCA_038234115.1 Mycobacteriales bacterium | reverse complement strand
GGATTGGGCCGTGCCCGGCGGGTCTACCAATTGCCGCATCGCCACCAGATGACTGTCCTGTCGGGAACCACCGATGTCCTCGCGCTCCACGGAAAGAGTTGTGGGCAGCACGATATCGGCGTGTTTGGCCGTCGATGTCCAGAACGGCTCGTGCACGATGACCGTGTCGACATTGCTGATGGCCGTCTCGAGTTTGGCCAGATCCTGATGGTGATGAAAGGGGTTACCGCCGACCCAGTACACGAGTTTGATGTCGGGGTAGGTGTAGGTGCCGCCGTTGTACTCGAAGTCAGTGCCGGGACCGAGCAACATATCGCTGATTCTGGCCACCGGAATGAAGTCTTTGATCGGGTTCCTACCCTGCGGCAGCGCTGGGATCGGATGTATTCCACGGCCCGCGCCGACATCACCCATCGATCCATAGCCATGTCCGAAACCACCGCCGGGCAAACCGATCTGACCCAGTAAGCAAGCGAGATTCAATGCTGCCCACATCGGTTGCTCACCGTATTGGGAGCGCTGCAGGGCCCATCCCACCGTGAGGAACGTCCGGCCGGCCGCCATTCTGCGGGCCAGGTCCTTGATCTGGTTCGCACTGAATCCGGTGATCTCGGCTGCCCATTCCGCGCTGCGGGCAAGATCGCGGCTCGCCGCCAATTCGGTAGGGCCGGCCACACCAATAGAGCCGGCGGGATCGGCAGAGTCGGCGGGAGGTTCGGATGGCTCCCCCATCAGATAGCCGCGATATTCGGCGTAGCCGTCGCAGTATCGTTCGACAAACCCTTCGTCGACGAGGTTCTCGGTAATTAATGTATGCGCCAACGCCAACATCATGGCGGTGTCGGTGGCCGGCACGATGGGCCACCATTCCACCTTCGATCCCGCTTCCCCCACCCCGGGCAGATCCGGGCGCACCGGGCTGAGCGCAACCACCGCCGTGCCGGCGGCCACCACCGCCGCCATCCCCGGCCGGGCGTTATGAGTGGTCACGCCGCCGGGTACCACCGCAACATTCTTGGTCGGCAGTCCACCGAAAGCAACGATCAGGTCGGTATTCTCGGCAATCTGCGTCCAAGACGCGTGCTTTCGGTAGAGCTCGAAAGTGTCACCGATCAAGTGCGGAAAAATGACTTCCGAGGTTCCGGTCGAGTAGGTGTTCTGGCTCGAGGTGTAGCCACCGGCAAGGTTCAGAAAGCGATGCAGTTGACTCTGCGCGTGGTGAAATCGGCCGGCGCTGGCCCACCCGTAGGAACCGCCGTAGATCGATCGGTTGCCGTGGTCGGTGCGGACACGATCTATTTCACCGGCAATCAGTGCGTAGGCCTCGTCCCATTCGATCTCGACAAATTCCTCGCTCCCACCGCGCGCCGCTGGGCCCGGTCCATTCTCCAACCAGCCACGCCGAACTGCTGGTTTTCGCACTCTGGACTCGTGATGGGTTGAGCTCGGGATGTTGTCCAAGAGGGGGGACGGGTCCGGGTCATCGTGGTGGCCGCGGACCTGAGTGATCCGACCATCGACAACGGTCGCCGAATAGGCTCCCCAGTGGGTCATGTTGCCCATTGCAGGCCACCTCCTCGCAGCCAGCCGCCGGCCCCGGTGACCGCGATCTGGATGCAGCCAGAGTCTAGTCGGGCTCCCGAGGCGACAAATGTGCCACCGGCCCAGCCTCGTCATCGCTGAGGTCGCCATCGAGGTAGAACCACATCCCATCTTCGCGGATGAATCTACTGAGTTCGCGAAGTTCCTCTCGGCGCCCGGCCTGCTGAAAGTCGGCGACGAACTCCACGGTGGCGTTGTTGGCCAACAATGATCCGCCGGTAGTGCCAAGGATCCGCAGTCCGAGCCAGTGCTGCCGCGGATCCAGTTCGAGTTGGCGTGGCCGCGTGCTCCGGTGCCAGGTCCGGACCAGGTAGTCGGCATCGAGCAGCGCGAAGGCACTGTAGCGGGAACGCATCATTTTCTCCGCGGTGGCCGGCAGCCGGTCCCCGTGATGAAACGGTTGGCAGCACAACAGATAAATTGCACCGCTGCCGCAGGGGCACTGGGTGGTTGCCGTGCTGACGCTGGGTTTGACCCTCATGCCACCACTATCGCACCACCGTGGCCTCCGACTCATTGGCACTAAACGCTTTTGTCGCTCTCTCGGATGGTCGCAAGCGGGCAGTAGTGGAACCGATCACGCACCGGACTCTCGGTCGGCCGGTTCTGATGATGCAGCGAAGCACCCGGCCGACCCGGCAACGCCGAATCGATAAGCTGGTCACGGATCTGGTAGCCGGCAGGTAGCCGAAGACCGAACCGACTGTTTTCCCCCGTCAGGTCACCAAGGAGCCTTCATGTCCCACCTCATTCCCTTTGGCAGCCATACCCCACAGGTGCACGAGCGGGCCTGGGTGGCGCCGAACGCGACCCTGATCGGCCAGGTTCGGATCGGACCGGGATCGAGCGTGTTCTATTCCGCGGTGCTCCGAGGCGACAGCAGCACCATCGTGGTCGGCACTGATAGCAATCTTCAGGATGGCGTTGTGGTGCATGCCGATCCGGACTTTCCCACGCTGATCGGCAACAACGTCACCGTTGGCCATCGGGCAGTTCTCCATGGCTGCACTCTGGAGGACGGCTGCCTCATCGGGATGAGTGCAACGGTCCTGAATGGGGCGAGGATCGGCGCCGGATCCTTGGTTGCCGCCGGGACCGTGGTTCTGGAGGGTTCGGTGATCCCGCCGAATTCGCTGGTGGCCGGGGTACCGGGGAAGGTTCGCCGAGCGGTCAACGACGCCGAGGCGCAGCGGATCCGGTCCGGAAACGCACACTACGTCGAGCTGGCGGTGGCACATGCAGCCGCGACCGGCTGAGATGACGGCCGCCGGATCACAATCCCGCCGCCTCGACCGCCGCGTCCTGCGGTAACCATCGGTGCGACCAGGCCAACAACGCCTCCAGCGCCGGTGCCAACTCCTGGCCCATCTCGGTCAAGTGATATTCCACACCCACGGGCGGACCCGGTAATATCACCCGCTCGAGGATTCCGGCCGCCTCCAACTCGCGCAGCCGCTGGGTCAGCATGGTGTCACTCACCCCTGGGATGGCCGCCCGGATTTCAGTAAACCTGCGCTGATCAGTAAAAACCGCCCGCAGGATGGCACCGGACCAGCGGGCGCCGATGAGTTCGACAGCTCGATGAAATCTCGCGCAGACGACGTGTGGAGGGACCATCTCCCCACCCTAGCAAAACCACTACGCAATTCAGAGCTGCTACGGAAACCAGAGTCCACTGATATGCTCGGTTCCACGTCAATGACGACGCATGGAAACCACCCTGAATACCGCCCAGCACAACAGGAGTCATTGATGTCAAAGCCAGTTCTCCAGGTCATCGTCGCGAGCACGCGGCCCGGTCGCATAGGGCGCACCATTGCCGATTGGTTTGCCGATCGTGCTGAGTTGCACGGTGCGTTCGCGGTGGAAATCGTTGATCTGGCGGAGGTAAATTTGCCGATGTTCGATGAACCGAAGCATCCTCGCTCGGGTGAGTACGCACACCAGCACACCAAGGACTGGAGCGCGACGATCTCGCGAGCCGATGCTTTCGTGTTCGTGATGCCCGAATACAACTATGGATTCAACGCGGCGGTGAAGAACGCTGTCGATTTCCTGAGCGCAGAATGGGCCCACAAGCCGGTGAGCTTTGTCAGCTATGGCGGGATGTCCGGCGGAGTCCGAGCGGTCCAGATGTTCAAGCAGGTGGTCACCACCTTGAAGATGTACCCGATCCAGGACGCCGTGGCCATTGCGTTTGCCGCTCAGTTCATCGACAGCGAGCGGCGTTTCGTGGCCACCGAAGCGCTGGACACCACCGCCGATGCCGTGCTTTCAGAACTCCTCCTGGTGAACAGCGCTTTGGCCGGCCTACGCGCCGATCTCGTCGCCGTTTGAAACCCCCGACTTCGCCGACGCTTCGGTGGTCAGGGCAATTTCTGCATTTCCTTGTTCCGCGGCTTGAACTTTGCTCCTGGCGGCCAGCCGCCTGGCAAAGCCGCTTGCCCGGGCGGCCGGCCGCTGGACCGCGGCTCGAAACGCCCCTGGTGTGCCGACAATCTCAACGCCGAACTGCGCCCGCGTAATGGCCGTGTACAGCAGTTCTCGGCTCAGGAGCGGCGAATCCGGCGGTGGCAGCACCAGGGTGATACGGCCGAACTGACTGCCCTGACTGCGATGAACCGTGATGGCAAATGCCGTCAGCACCTGCCTGATTCTGGCCGGCCGATAGCGAAGGCCATTTTCGAATACCGCAATCGGCGAACCATCCGACTCCGCTACGATCACCCCGGCATCACCGTTGAAAAGACCGAGAGCATAGTCATTTTCGGCGATCAACAACTGACGGCCCGGATAGAACTGGTCCCAGGGACTGGGCATTCCAGCTGCCACGAGCAGGCGCTCGATCCGCCGATTCCACTCCTGGATTCCCCACCGGCCGCTCCGGTGCGCGCACAGCACCCGATGGTCGCGCATCAGCGCCAGCGCCTGTTCGGCATCACCGGCAACGGCCGCTCGATAAACCTGACCGGCCGTCTCGTTGGCCGCTGCTCGCACCCGCAGGGCTATTGCCGGATCGGGCCCGGCCAACAGACTCAGGGCAAGATCGGCATCCCCACCGCGGACGGCATTGGCAAGTTCGGCAATCGAACTGCCAAATCGCCAATTGTGTTCCAGTCGCACCATTCCAGGTTGAGCCGCGGTGATCAGATCAGCGAAGGCCGCTCCCGCCTCGACCGAAGAGAGCTGATCCGCATCACCCACCAGGACGAGCCGGGTTTCATCGGAAACTGCTTCCACCAGGCGGGCCAGGAGCGTCAACGACACCATCGAACACTCATCGACCACCACCACGTCATAGGGCAGATGATGCCGCCGGTGATGGCGAAAGCGCGTGTTGTTCGCCGGCAGCACCCCGAGCAGCCGGTGGATGGTGGTGGCAGTCAACGGCCCACCAACCCCGCCCCGAAGGGTTTGAAGACGCTCCCGGTCTTCGGTCGGCATCGTGGCGATTTGCTCGGCGATGGCCTCGGTCAATCTCGCTGCGGCTTTCCCGGTGGGGGCCGCCAAGGCGATTCGTGGCACCGGCCCGGGCTGCGCCGCCACCAGCAACGCCAGGATCCGTGCGATGGTTGCGGTTTTGCCGGTCCCCGGGCCACCGGTAAGGAAGGTCGTCCAGGTCCGAGCGGCGATCTCGGCGGCCAGCCGCTGTCCATCGAGTTCCGGGGCCGGCCGCGCATACAGTCGAGAAAGCAATGCAGGCAACAGATCCGGTGGAATCAGTGGCTGTTCCAAGGCCCATCGGCGCACCAGATCGTCGGTGAGGTCGGCTTCCTGCAGCCGATACCGATTCAAGTACAGCAGCCCGAGCTCGAATTGCAACGGGAGGCCTTCACCGTCCCGGTAGGCCGCACCGCCGACTGCTGCCTGGTCGCTGATGCGGCCGGTGACCGGGCTGTTCACCACGGCCCGCTGCCAGGAAGCCGGTTCCGGCCAGGGCAGTTGCGGATTAATCAAGTGCTGCTCGGCAAGGTCGATGCACACCGAGCCGCAGCGGGCCGCCCGAACAGTCAGTGCAACGGCCAGCAGCACCGCCGGCTCGGTTTCACCGCCCAACCTGCCGACCACTCGGGCCACCTGGACGTCAGCGGCATTGAGAACACCGGCCAGCTCGAATGTCGTCAGGAGATCGGATTCGGCCGCGGCGGCGGCGTTGGCGGCGTCTGCGGTGCCGGTCGATATCGCCTCGACCGGTTGACTTGTCATGCTCTCCCCCGGTCCAGCAGATCCGATACTTCGACCACGAATTGCGCCGGTGGCTGCCAACTGAAGACTCCGCATGGCTGACCGCCCGGAGCCGGCGTTTGGGAGCCACACATCCCGCGGACAAACAGATACAGCAGGCCCCCCAGATGGGTCTCGGGGCAGTATTGCCGTTGCCGCCAGCGCAGGAACCGGTGCAAGGCAACGCTGTAGAGCAATGCCTGCAGCGGGTAGTCCGATGCGGCCATCGCCTGCGCCATTGCCGTCGGGTGATAGTCCAGCGCGGTCAGCCTCACCGAGTCCGGGGAAGCCGCGGTTTCGGCGGCCAGCCAGTTGGTCTTGTAGT
>JBBSUU010000188.1:0-6158 GCA_038234115.1 Mycobacteriales bacterium | reverse complement strand
TTGAAGATCGTCGACATGTCTACCTTTTCAAATAATGGTGGTCAATCCATGCTGTCCGTTGGATGGCCGTGGAACAAGGGCACAACGGCCCGTTGTCATTGGGCCCGCATCAGGGACGAAAGTCCCACTTGTCAACGACCTTCAGCGCTGGTGACCGCACACCCGGCCACCGGATGATCAACGGGCGCTCTCCGACTCTCGGGCGCTGCCGGTCGGGCCACTGCCGGATTCCCTGAGAACGATCGGAGAAATTGCAATGACCGGGTTCCCGGACACACTTTCTCGCACACCCACCCTCCCCACCACATCACGGGTAGCAGCGTGGTCGTGGTCCGATACCGGACTGCGGTTCAAGATTGACCGCCCGGCAGCGCTGGTGTTGAAAGGTCCGATCGTTGTCGGTACCGATGGCTCCGCGGACGCCGAGCTGGCTCTGGAGTTGGCTTTTCAACTTGCACGCCGCAATTCGGTGCCGCTGATCGTGGTCGGCGCCCGCGGCTGGGACGGCTTCTACGGTTTGAAGCTCGACTCCACCTGCCAGGCCCTGCTGGCCCACGCTCCGGGTGCGGTCATGGTGGCCAGGGCAAATGAATAAGCCTGATCAGGGTTTCGAGGTACTGACCGGCACTCTTGCCGGTGGTTGCGGAGGGCCCGCCAGCGGTCGGGGCCCTGGCGCGGGCGGCTCGGTTCCCCCTTGGTCCAGACGGAATGGGGGGTATTCGTCGGTCATCAACGAGCAATATGCCAGGACCCGGAAGAGCCACCTGTTGAAACCGAGAATCAGATCGAAAAGTGCTACCGGGTAACGCCCGGTGATCAGCAGGACCAGGCCGGCAGCGATGGTGAACAGCCCGAGAATTCCGCTGCCGGCCGCGGGATTGAAAGCAAAACGTTCGTCACCGACCGAACTCCAGGACCACCAATTCGTCGTGGCCAGCGCAATGATCAGCAAATGTGGGACGGCCAGCAGCCACCACTTCACCAATACCAGACCACGTGACAGTCTGGCCGGATATGCGATCTCAATGGTGGCGGGATAGTCCGGCACCGTTGCCAGCGTAAACGGCGGATAGCGATCGGTTCCGATGCCGCCGACCGCGGCGTAGTACGCCACTCGCCACGACCAACGGATCACCCCCAAATTGAACTCGAACAACCCGCGGGGGTATCGACCGGTAAACAAAATTGCGAAACCGGCCAAAATCGTGCACACCAAAAATGCCGGCCAGAGAAAGACCAGCACCACCAGGTGTGGGATGGCCAGAAACCATTTCACCAGCCATTTCCATCTTGAAAGGTGGGAGTCCAGTCGAGCGGACAGGATCACCGGATAGCGGTAATCACCCACACCTGTCGGACCCGAAGCCGAAGCAGAACGGCCTGGACCAGCTGGCCCCGCGCGATCATCTGCGCCCCGGCGAGCTCCGAATGCGATCAGAAAGATTGCTCCTACGGTGATTCCGATTCCAAGAATGAGCAGGATCATAACCAACGGAAATAACAACCCTGCTTGCACTTCAAGGGTTGCTACCACACTGATACCCGGCGAACCGTCAGCATTCATCACCACCATCGACCAGGGCTGCGTGGTCGGATCCCAACCAAATTGCAGAGCAGGCGAGCCGACAGCACTGACAGTCCAAAATGATTGATTCACCGGAGAAGTTATTTCTACCGCTCCGGGGAGTCTTCGTAGTTGGGTATTTTTACCGGCCGAACCGCCGACGTACTCATCGTGGGAGACTCCGGTCAGATATTCGTTGACCGAGACTGATGGTCCGATCCCGGCGAAGATCGGAACCGCCGGGTCGGTACCGGAGACACTGAGCCGAATTTCGGTGTTCATCGAGTCGATCAGCCAGTTCGGAGCGCTCAGGTCGACGGTCAGACCGGGATTTTCGGCCGAGATGGCGGCCGTCGGACTCTTCAGATTCGCAAGCGTAACCGCGAAATATCCCTCATCATTGCGGCCAAAAAGGTAGACGGCCCCCAGCACGCCGCCACCCAGGAGTAGCCCCACCGCAGGTAGGAGCATCAGACATCCGATGATCAGGGCGATGACCCTCGACGTTTTCATCGGCCCGACATCTGCTTCAAGGCCGGATTGCGCAAGATATTCATCTTGGCTGAGTCCTCGTCTTGGCTGTGTCCCCCGTCTTGGCGGGGCGGAATCCGGTGCGGCTCGGTGACGTCCATTGCCTGATCCTGACTGGCCGTCCTTGCGTTGGGCAGTGCCGGAGGGTCCGATTCAAGGGCCATTGCACCGTCGCATCGATGGGCCGTGCGACCCTGATAGCCAGGACTTTCGGCCTTTCCATCGAACAGTGCTCTCAGCCAGACTGAAAATGATTTCTGTCGGTTCAGCTGTCCAAGACCAAGGAGTTGCTGGTGCTCAAGGTGTTTTTGGTCGATGACCACGAGGTGGTGCGCCGCGGCGTCGCCGATCTGCTCAACGACGAGGATGACCTGACCGTCATCGGTCAGGCAGCTTCGGTCTCCGAAGCGTTGGCTCGTATTCCGGCCTTGATGCCGGATGTGGTGCTACTTGATATCCGCTTACCGGATGGAAACGGCGTTGAACTCTGTCGGGAGTTGAAATCCAAGCTCCCCGAACTCAATTGTTTGATGCTGACCTCCTTCACCGATGAACAGGCGATGATGGATGCGATCCTGGCCGGTGCCGGTGGGTATGTCATCAAAGACATCAAAGGGATGGAACTGGTAGCGGCGGTTCGTACCGTCGGCTCCGGAAAATCGTTGTTGGACAACAGAGCGGCTGCTGCCTTGATGCGGCGGCTGCGTGCCAACGTCGAGCAACCCGGGCCGTTGTCCAGCCTGACCGAACAGGAGCGCACCGTGCTGGATCTGGTGGGTGAAGGTTTGACCAACCGCCAGATCGCCGACCGAATGTTCCTGGCCGAAAAGACGGTCAAGAATTACGTGTCCCGGCTATTGGCCAAGCTGGGGATGGAACGGCGCACCCAGGTGGCCGTGCTGGCGACCGAAATGCGAGACCAGCCAACGACTTATTAACCCCTTCGTCACGATTGGGTGTGCCGAACGGCCGGCAGAGGTGCAACCGGGACCCCGATTCGGACCACAGCCTGCGGCCAAAGCCCGCCGCCGAGTAGGTCTCGTAAACGTTCCCTGGCCGGTTCGACTCCCGTCGTCAGCTGTAGGGCTGCCGCGGCCAGCCCGTTCCTGGTGGCGATCAGCAGGATGCGCTGCAACGCTTTTCCGGCCCGTAACCGCGAGATAGGATCATCGGTCAACGTTCCGACCACCAGGACCAGCGGCTCCAGCCCGGCCAACAATGACCCCTGGCCGGCTCTGGTCAGCTGCCGAAGGTCATCCAGTTGTGAGTCCAAAATGATTGCTGCCCAAGCCTGTTCGGTGCGAGCAGCGTGTCGAAACTCTGCGCATAACTGCGCCGGCGCCACATCACGAAGGAACACTCCCACCTGGGAGTGAACTCTGGGGATCTCCGCCGCCAGCATCAGCTGCTCGGCCAGCACCGGTCGAGTGCCATCGATCCTAATTACGGCCAGCAGGTCGGGGTGATCCAGATGGGGCATCAACACGATGGCCACCTCGACACCGCGGGTTTGGATTGCCAGCCTCAGATTGAACAGCGCCATTCCGCAAAGCACCAACCGGCGGGGGGCGGGGTCGCCGGCCCCGGCCTCATCGGAAAGATGCATGATGAACGAATCCCGGTGGCAGATGAGTTTCCAGGGTTGGTCGCCGCCCCAGGTTACCGATTGCTCTGCGGCCAGCAAAATATCTCTCACTTGGTCCGGGACCAACCGTCCCACCGGAAGTAATGTGTTATCCATCAGAGGCCGCCGCATCCTGTTCCTGAGGCCGGCCGGGATCGGGATGGTCCGTCCGACTCTGCGCCAACCGGGGCAGATGACCGGTCAGTATTGAACATCGAGATTATTGGTGATTGCGGTGACCCCTGGAGCGAACCACGACTTCAGTCCTGCTTCCGCGTCGGTGCGCTTCATTGTCTGTGCCATACAACGATGTTTCAGCACGGGCGGCGGGTTCTAACAGGGCATAAGTACCCGAGGTGGCTGGGCAGCGAGGTCCTACCCGACAAACTTGCGCCGCATTGGTGGTAACCCGTCGAACTTGGTGTGCGCCGCGGCGTGGGACAGTGGTGGTCAAGGGAAGGCAGGCGTAGGTGAGGATGCAGGACACCACTTCGAACGAACTACGGACGCTCTCGCAAAGCAGACTCCATGAGCTGCTGGCCGAGGTGCTGGTCCAGGTGGAGGACATCGTCGCCAGCAACCGCAACCGAATGGACGGGTTGCTGGAGGCAGTGCTGGGAGTTGCGTCCGGTCTGGAATTGGACAGTACGCTGCGGAAGCTGGTGCGCTCGGCGACGGAATTGGTGGGAGCCCGCTACGGCGCGCTGGGGGTACTCGGTGCCGATGGGATGCTTTCCGAATTTGTCCATGCCGGGATTGACGATGCCACCCGAGATCTCATCGGCCCCCTTCCGACTGGCCACGGTGTTCTCGGAGTGGTCATCGAGGAGGATAAACCGCTGCGCCTGGAACATATCTCGACACATCCGGCGTCAATCGGATTCCCGGCACATCACCCACCGATGGACAGCTTTATCGGTGTACCGGTCCGGGCCAGGGGCGCTGTTTTCGGGCGGCTCTATCTGACCGAGAAACGAAATGGGCAGCAGTTCAACGAGGACGACGAGGTCATCTTGTTGGCGTTGGCAGCTGCGGCCGGTGTTGCGGTGGAAAACGCGCGGCTCTACGGCGAGGTCCGCCGGCGACAGCGGTGGCTGGAGGCAGCCGGCGAAATCACCGTCGAGTTACTCGATGGATCTGATCCGAAGGATGCTCTTCGACTGGTAGCAACCAAGGCGCAGGAACTGACCGCTGCCGAATTCACGATCATTGCGGTACCCGATCCGACTGATCCCCCCGCCGACGTCGAAACACTGACCGTCACGGTGTGTGTGGGGCGCGGTGCTACCGACTTTCTCGGTCGGAAGATTCCGATTGCAGGTTCTACCATTGGCGCCGTTTTCCGGGACCATGTGCCGCGCAGCGTCCCACAATTGGCGCTGAATAACGCCACCGGATTCGGCGCCGGGTTCGGGCCGGCTCTGGCCCTGCCGCTGGGAGCAAGTAAATCCGTCTCCGGCGTGCTCCTCACCGTCCGGGCCGCCGGTGGACCACTCTTCGAGGAACATCAGCTGCAGGTGGTCGCATCCTTCGCCGATCAGGCGGCGCTGGTGTTACAACGTGCGGAGAACCTGGCCGCCCGAAGACAACTCGATATTGTCTCCGACCGCGACCGAATCGCACGCGACTTACATGATCATGTCATTCAACGTCTGTTCGCCGTCGGATTGGCCATGCACGGAACCCATCGTCGCGCCGACAATCCTGAAGTAGCAGAACGCATCTCCGACCACATCGATCAGCTTCACGAAGTGATCCAGGACATCCGCAGCACCATCTTCGATCTCGGCACCGGACCGAACAACATCCAGTCCTCGGGCCGAACCTTGCGATCAGAGCTCCACAAGGTGGCCACCGACCTGACCGAGGACACGGACCTGCGGGTCGCCATTCGCATCTCCGGGCCACTTGATGTGGTGCCGGCGAATCTGGCCGAACATGCCGTCGCCGTCGTGAGTGAAGCGGTCAGCAACGCCGTGCGGCACGCCCGCGCCACGGAGCTGACACTGACCATTTCGGTGGATGACGACCTGGTGATTGCCGTCAAGGACAACGGTATTGGAATACCCGATTCAGTAGCTCGCAGCGGCCTGCACAACCTGCTGCTGCGGGCGCGCGAATCCGGCGGGAGTTGCACGGTGGCACAGCAGAAAAGTGGTGGCACTCGACTGGTTTGGTCGGCGCCCCTGCCGTAGGACTCTCAAGCACTACTTCGATTTCGGTTTCCGGTGCCGGACTTTCAGGAGGGGTCAGAGGTCAAATACGACACCGTGGCGTGCACTACCCCCGGCACACCGGCGGCCAATCGTTCTGCCTCCAACCGCCCTGCCGGGTGGTCCAGGAAGTCGTCGATGTGCGCGACCCCGGCCTGGACCGTGACCCGCCAACGCTCGGAGTTAGTGCTGCCGCGCAAATGTTGAAGAATGTCGGCTTCCAAAT